>JBEBGA010000326.1:0-3418 GCA_040081695.1 Pyrinomonadaceae bacterium | reverse complement strand
CTCTTGAGGAGGCACTCGAAAACTTTGGCGGCTGCGCCGTCGTAATATCTCATGACCGCTGGTTTTTGGACCGCATCGCGACGCATATTTTGGCGTTTGAGGGCGACAGCCATGTCGAGTATTTTGACGGCAACTACAGCGAATACGAAGCCGACCGCAAACGCCGCCTCGGCCACGACGCCGACCAGCCGCACCGGATCAAGTACCGCAGCCTGACACGGGCCTAAACTACCCTAATGAACACCCGACGCAGCAGAGACCGACGGCCGGTGCCGATCCGAACGGATCGCGACCGGGCGATACTGCTCGTTTCCATACTCGCCGTTTTTCTCGCCGGCTGGGTTTTTTTCATTAATGCTCCAAACGCGTTTGCTCTGGCAGAGCCGATGATGCGAGCGGCCCTGAGTGCCTGGGTCTCGATCGGCGTCACGATCTTAGTGACAACGTTTTCGTTCGTTTTCGTTGCGTTGTCGCTCGTCTCAGTACAATTTTCGCCGCGGATCGTGCGGCATTTTTGGCACCGTGACCGATTTCGAGCGCTGTTTCTATGGTCGTCGATAGTTGTCTGCGCGTTTTGTTTTGTCGTGCAGTTTACCGAAAATTCATCGCTTCACGCCCTCGGATTATTTTTGGGGGCCTACCAGACCTTTGTATTGTTTCCGCTGTTTTTGGGCTACTTGGCCGACAATCTAAATGCCGCCACGATCACAAAAAGCATTGCCGACAGGACCGTCGCGGAGATCGATGGTGTTTATGACCTAGTGCCGGACGATCATGCGGTCGAGGTTGAAGACGGAGCCGTAGTTTCGGAAAGAAACGGTTTTCTCGAAAAGATCGACTCTGATCTGCTGATACGGGCGAGTCGTCCGATCGCACAAGTGCATCCGGATAGCTCGCTTCGCGTTACAAATTATCTGGGCAGCTTTATCGAGGTTGGAACGACATTGATCACGATAGAACCGCCCGTAGCGATCAATCGCGAAATAGAAGATCTGGTTCGCAAAAGCTTTTCGATACAAAAATTTCGCAGCTTTGACCAGGATGTCGAATACGGCATCAGGCAGCTGGTCGATATCGCCATTAAGGCCATCTCGCCGGCGGTTAACGATCCAACAACGTGTGTTAATTGTATTCATTACCTCGGCGTGATCATTAAAGAACTTACGACGCGTGACCTCACTTCTCGGACGGCGAGAGAACTTGCTGAGCATCGAATTATCGTCAAAGAGCCGAGTTTTGAACAGTTTGTCGATGACGCTTTCGATCAGATCTACCATTTTGGCCGACGCGACCATGTCATTGTTCGGACGTTGATCGGCGTGTTGACAGAGATCACAGCATCGGTCGGCGACGCCGAAAGGTTGAAAACACTGGCAAATGAGGTCTCGGAAATGGAGCTTTCAGTACTATGCGACCCCCAAGGCAAACTGGTGTTTGAGACGGCCGAGCAGCGAAACTATGTTCGCAAAGCCCTCGTAACATTTTATAGAACCGCCGCAAAACGGGCCGATGTTATTGGCCAGCTGGATCTTGCCGCAGAGTATCTAGCGTTGGAGACAAGCTATATCGCCGCCGCCGAATAGAGGCCGACAGTATCATTGATCGATGAAACCTAGAATTCTCATAATCATTGCCGCGGCGATGTTCGGGGTCTCGTGCTCCACACCGGCCGAACCCGCGACCAATAATACCGCGACGATAACGGCCGCCCCACCGCAGACACCGCAGCCTACGATCGCC
Organism: Pyrinomonadaceae bacterium; assembly: GCA_040081695.1. Taxonomy (GTDB): domain Bacteria; phylum Acidobacteriota; class Blastocatellia; order Pyrinomonadales; family Pyrinomonadaceae; genus OLB17. Next base: position 1,678 of record JBEBGA010000326.1, on the reverse strand, counting down.
CCGACACCTGCGATCCCAAACCTACAGGCCGAGCTGACCGATCCCAAGAATTCAACGACGGCGTTTGCGATCGGGACGTTCGACTTTAAAAACTATACTTATGAACTGCCCCGAGGTTGGCAAAATCCCGACGGCTCAACCGAGATCACGCTTGTTAACGGCAAGGTAGCACCGATCGAGACAAACACCAACGACAAGATGGACGATGCGGAAAAAGCCACCGCTAAGGCCGGACGCCGCATCGGGTTGTCGTATGTTGCGACAAAATATTTTGACTTGACGGGCGACGGCGAGGACGAGGCGGTCGTCGTGCTAAAGATCGAAACGGGCGGCTCGGCAATACCGCAGGTGGCGTATGTCTTTACGTGGAAAGACGGCAAGCCTGAGCTGATCTGGCCGTTTCGTACAGGTGACCGTGCCGATGGCGGGTTAAAAAATGTCTTTGCCGAAAACGGTATGTTTGTCGTGGAACTATATGGCCAAGACCGCTTTCTGCTTGGTGAGATCGAGACCGGCAAGATCACCGACGATGTCGAACAGCTTTGCTGCCCGACAAATTTTACCCGGTCGGCATATAAATGGAATGGCAAGAATTTTCTGATGCAGGGAAAACGGCTGACGTTCTTAACCGCCGACCCCGCAGCTGCACCCGTCGAAAATCTTGGCGACAAGGTCAACAATCCTCAGAAACCCAAAAAATAATTATTTGCTTTGCGTGCGATAGCTACCGCGAGAGCGGACGGATACATCCGGACGCGAGACCTTGACGCGGAGGGTGTGCAGGCCAGCATCGCCGGGTTTCTCCTCAGGGTAAAAACCGAGACGATACTGAAACCGCAATTCGTCGACGATCGCGGCAAAGGTCTTTTTAAGTTTGCCGTCTTTGCTCGAATAGAGGCGTCCGGCGGTAAGGTCTGAGAGTTGTTGTAGAAAAGCCTCAGCGATACGGTTTTCCTGCTCCATGCGTTCACGCTGACGGTTATCTCGCCGGTCGGGCCAGCCGAACGGCGGAAACCCTCGCCCGAAAATCCCGCCGCGACGTCTGCCAAACATTGGCCGTTGCGGACGGTCGTCGGTCTTAAAAAAGACTGTGTAAACGAGGGTATCGCTTTCCTCTAATCGAAATAGCAGAGTGTCGCGAGATATCCGGCTGCCAAAATCTTTACCGTCGGTCAGCAGAATGATCGCTTTGCGTCCGGTCAGCCCTTTGAACGCAGTGTTGATCGTGTCATAAATGGCGTCACGCAGCGTCGTACCCGCAAGCTGTTTTGGAATCTCCGCCGATTTGATAGCATTTTTGAGCTTTTCCTGATCGTTCGTGAGCGGGCTGAGTGTGTGTGCGGCAAAGTCAAAACTGACGATCATCGCCCGGTCGGCGGGCGTTAGCAGCTTGATAAATGATTTCGCGGAATCTTTGATATCGCCGAGCACGGGCCGCGTGCTCTGGCTGGTGTCGATCAGCAATGCGACGGTTATCGGCTCCTCGGTCGCGGCAAAAAACTCGATGTTTTGCTGCACGCCGTCCTGAAAGATCTGAAAATCAGCAGCCGTCAGATTTGGTATATAACGCCCGTTTCGGTCGCTGACGGTCGTCGGCACCGAGCAACTCGAGAAGACGGCCGACGGCAACATCATGACATTCCTCAGCTCGATGCCGGCTTTGTCCGGCAGCAGCTTG
>JBEBGA010000325.1:0-3445 GCA_040081695.1 Pyrinomonadaceae bacterium | reverse complement strand
TCGCTGCATATTGGCAGGACGAAAAACGCCCGCTCTATAACCGAGCGATCCAGGGGCGGTATCCGCCGGGATCGACCTGGAAGATACCCGAATCCATCGCCGGACTGCAGCAAGGGGCGATCACCGTCGCGCATTCAAACCTCGTCTGTGGCGGCGGTATCACCATCGGCAACAAATTTACCCGCTGTATGGGCAGCCACGGTTCGCCGCCGCTAAGTTACGCTATTACAAAATCTTGCGACGGTTACTATTATCGCCTAGCCCTAAAAATGGGTATCGATGGCGTGATAAAGATGGTAGAGGATTATGGTTTCGACAAACGTTCAGGCATCGATCTGCCAAACGAAAAAGTTCCGCAAACGCCCAAATCGTGGATGCCGTACATCCTGAAAAACGAGGGCAAATGGAGTGATATCCGCACTGTCTATTCAGGCATCGGCCAGGATACTGTCGTGATAACGCCGATCTCGATGCTCCGTGCTGTTGCAAGTATCGGTATGCGGGGAAAAATGTACACGCCGCATTTTCTCAAAGAATTTAGGGCCATCCCGGCCGTTGGCACCGAGGGCGAAAGTGATTATTTCCCTGCCCGCCCCGCAGTAGGCTTTGACCGCCCCGAGCCCAAAATACTAGCCGCAACCCCGGAGCAATGGGATATGGTCATCAAGGGTATGTGGGGCGTGGTCAACGGCGGCGGTACCGCCGGTGCGATACGGATCGCTGATTTTGAGATCGCCGGAAAAACCGGTACGGCACAGGTCGCCGAACTCGGTAAGGATGTCGGTGATAAAAAGGACCACGCTTGGTTTGTGAGTTTTGCGCCGGCATATAAGCCGGAGATCGCGGTCATCGCGTTGATCGAGAACGTGGGTTTTGGCGGTAGCCACGCGGCTCCGGCGGCACGCGGTGTGTATGAAACATTTAGAGCCGTTCACCACGGCGCTCCTACGCAGCCCGACACGGTGGCAAAAAATTAGTTTTTACCCGCGATGGTAGCAATAATCGAAAAACGCGATCTCAAGGATTTTGACTGGCTGACAGCGCTGCTGGCTGTCTCGATCGCGTCTTTTGGCGTCTGGCAGATCTACAATGCCCTGCCATCCGAGGGTTATTGGTCAAAGCAGATCATTGGTATGCTGATCGCTCTCGTTGCGTTTGTAATCATTTGCTTTACAGATTACCGCCGACTGATCGATATGGCACCGGTATTTTATGTCGGTGGGCTGATCCTGCTGCTGCTCGTCCTAACGCCGCTGGGTGTGACCGTCAACGGACAAAAGGCGTGGGTCAGATTGCCGCTCATCGGACAATTTCAACCGTCCGAATTTGCCAAGATCCCGACGGTGCTCATGCTTGCGAAATATTATGGAGCCAGAAAGGCCGGCAATCTGCGTTTGCGGGAAATGCTGATCGGTGGTGCGATATTTGCCGGGCCGGTAATATTAATTATGCTCGAGCCGGATGTCGGCCAGGTGATCACTTATTTTCCGATCCTCGGGGCAATGTTCTTTCTCTCAGGGATCAAGGTCCGCTATGTCATTTTGACGGTGGTTGCGGCAGCCATCCTCATACCCGTCGCGTGGACGGTCGGCGTTAAAACAGGCAAGATCAAACGTTATCAACAGGAAAGGATCTTAGCGATCACAGACCCGGAAAGTGTTGATCCGCGCGGATATGGATATCATACGATCCAATCGACCATCACGGTTGGCAAGGGCGGCTTGGCCGGAAATCAAGGTGACACAGAGACTTCGCAAAGCGTGCTAAAGTTTTTACCGGAACCACAAACTGACTTTATTTTTGCTGTAACTGCTGAAAATACCGGCTTTATCGGCTGTGTTTCGTTGTTGCTCGCATATGCGATATTGCTCTCGCGGATGATCGCAGGTGCACGCGAGGCTTCCGACCGCGCGGGGATGCTTGTTATAATGTCGATTGTATGCGGGATGGTGTTTCAGATATTTATGAACGTCGGCATGGCTCTCGGCTTACTACCAGTGATCGGTGTCCCGTTGCCGCTGATGAGCGCCGGACTGTCGGCATTGCTCTCGACATTTGTCGCGATAGGGTTTGTGGTCAGCGTTAAGCTGCGTCGTTTTGTGAACTAGGAGGAAGTGAGAAGTGGCTGTAGATGCAAAAAAATTTAAGACCGCCGAAGCGGTGTCAAACGGTGGACGAAGCGGTTTTTCGACCCTCACGATGCTTGTCATCGCGTTGCTGCTCGCGCTCTCTGCCGGTGCTCTGACCGGTGTTTTGGCCTCATATTACCTCAATAATTCGCGCTACTCGGTCGAGGTCTCGGCTCTCGCGACCTATCGCCCGCCGCAAGTCACAACGATCTATGCAGACGACGGCGAGACGATCCTCGCCGAGTTTGCCCTCGAAAAACGCATCCCGCTTAAAATACAAGACGTTCCTGACAAGGTCACCGACGCCCTGATCGCGGTCGAAGACTATCGTTTTCGTGACCACATCGGCATTGATCCGTATCGAATCGTCGGCGTTATCTTCAAAAATATGACCACGGGCAAGGTTGAGGGTGGATCGACGATCACTCAGCAGCTAGCCAAAAACCTGTTTCTTTACAAAGACCAGACCTATACGCGAAAGGTCAACGAGTGGGCCGTTGCTCTGCAGATCGAGCGACTTTATACCAAAGACCAAATCCTCGAGATGTATATGAATTATGTATTCTTGGGTGCCGGTGCATATGGTTTTGAGGCCGGTTCTCGGACATATTTCGGGAAATCTGTAAAAGACCTTAGCCTTGAAGAAGCGGCTCTGCTTGCGGCAATTCCGAAATCGCCGGAGTACTCGCCGACGCGCAGCATGGAAAAAGCAAAGATGCGCCGCGACATCGTGCTCGACCAGATGACCAAGTATTTTCCGGCAAAGTATTCGCAGTCGGATGTTGATGCCGCCAAGGCAAAACCGATCACACTTGCCGACACCGCATATTACCAGTCGCAGCCAAAATCGACCGCGTGGGATTATCCGGTTGAGGATGTCCGAAAATATCTCGAAGAAAAATACACGACACGCGTCGCCCAGGGCGGTCTTAAGGTCTATACGACCATCAACATCGAGGCGCAAAAGCTTGCGACTCAGGCGATTCGTCAGCGGCTGCGTAGCTACGACGCGGGCCGGAAATGGCGTTCGGAATATCAAAATATCCTGCTCGGTGAGAACGAAGTGCCGATGACCGACGAAAAAGAGATCGACAAGACGCTTAATTCGTTCAAGCATGCCGATTGGTACGGCGACGACTATAAAGAGGGCGAGTACATTAAGGGCCTCGTCATGAAGTCAAACAACAACGCCGACGAGGTTGGCGTCAGGTTTGGCAGATTTAAGGCGATCGTCCGTCCCGCCAACATGGGTCGCAGCGGCAAACGGCCAAAGGACGAGCTAAAGCCGGGCTTTTTGGCCGAGTTTCTTGTAAAAG
>JBEBGA010000324.1:0-3452 GCA_040081695.1 Pyrinomonadaceae bacterium | reverse complement strand
GGCGCACTCGCCTGCAATGGGTGAGGCTTCCTCAGCCAGACCGGCATCGTGACCACAAACTTGCGAATTGTTCCATGCATGCCTCCACGCCAGCGGAACCGGCGTTTGCAGCCGAGGGCGGCTGCGTTCCCGGCAAAATGGTCGTTTTGGTCGGGAAATCGACATTTCTCCGAACCGTTTTGCTCAAACTCCGAACCGCATCTAACGGCTCTATCATCCAAATCATCACGAACAAATCGACCGCCCGTTATCCTCCGTCATAAACGCAATCATCACCCCCGCCATCATCTGGAGAATTGTTCTTCGTTGTCTTTGCGGCTTTGCGTGAAACAGATCTTTTTCTTACCACGCAAAGAGTTCGCATCCAAACATGTTTCCGCATTTTCAAATTCTTATATTTATGATACGATATTCCATCTATGAAACGCGAATGGAAAGAGATAGCACGCGGCGATACCAGAGCACAGTGGGCCGGGATATATGTCACGATGAACAGCAAAGGCACGATCGTGCTCAACCGTGCCGCCCACGAACGCCTCGGCTCACCGACGGCATTTCACCTGCTCTATGACAGCGCAAACAACACGATCGGCCTTAAGCCGACAACCACCGCAATGCGAAACGCCTACCCCGCCCACCAGTCAGGCCGCCACGGCGGACGCAAGGTTTCAGCCTACCGCCTCGTCACGGAATGCTCCCTCCACATCAACGAAACCCTCGAATTCCCCGACGCCGAGATCGACCCCGACGGCATCCTGATCCTAAACCTAAGAACCGCCAAGATCTCAAACCGGGCTCTCAATCACCCGACAAGAAGATTGCCACAGAGTACACAGAGAGCACAGTGAAAAGAATTGATGGATTCGGTGTAGGTTTAACTGTGACCTCTGTGTTCTCTGTGGCTAAGTCGCTAGCTTTTTCATCGCTTCGACGTAGAGCGTGTGTTCCTGTTCGAGGATGCGGGCCGACAGGGTTTCGACAGAGTCGCTATCCAAAACCTCAACCTCTCGTTGCAAGATGACCGCGCCGTGGTCGAGGAGTTCGTCGACGTAGTGGACGGTGCAGCCGGTGGTTTTTACGCCTGCTTCGAAAGCTTGCCGTTGGGCGTCGAGGCCGGGGAAGGCGGGGAGCAGACTCGGGTGGATGTTGATGATCTTGTTTGGGAAGGCTTGGACAAACGACGGTGATAGCAGCCGCATGTAGCCTGCGAGGCAGACTAACTCGACGCCGTGTTTGGTTAGCTCACTAATGATCTCGGCGTCGTGCTCAACACGCGAACGTCCGCGACGTTCGACAACAACCGTCTCAACACCACGCTCTCTCGCTTTCGCCAAACCCGCCGCGTTCGCCTTGTCGCTGATAACCACCGCGACCTCGCTACCCGGTATCTCGCCGCTCGCCACAGCATCGACGATCGCCACCATATTCGACCCGCGGCCGGAGATGAGTATTCCGATCTTCATAAGAGGGGTTTAGCCACAGAGAGCACCGAGGCCCCAGAGAGATTTGGTTGATATTGCCATCTCAGTGTCCTCTGTGCTCTCTGTGGCAATAATTCTATCGCCTTAGATACGCTCCACGATTTTGTGCCGACAGGCCGCCGAGGAATGCTGCACCAAGCTTGGTTACAAACGAGATGATGAAGAGCACAGCTATCTGTGCAAGTGCTCCGGCAGCTGCGATGATCGCGAAATCGAGCACGAAATACACCAGCCAAACGAGCAACGCGGCCTTGACGCTGTTGCCTTTTGGAAACTTGCTACCCATCCAACGCCCCGCCAAAAACATCAGCGGGATGCCCGCAACTATTGAACAATATGGAGCCGCAACTTGTGCGTAAGCCTGATAATACGTATCGTCATGCCCCGGATCGATCGCGTAACTGAAAACAACCACATACAAAACGCTGATAAGGACGTTGACAACCATCACGCCCAAAGCAAACGGAATAGCCAGCCACCAGCGATTTTTTTCCATACGACCTACGTAGATTTGATTCAACCTAACGATACCTGATAAAGTTCATCTCGCAAATTTCGGTGAATACGAGTAGGTATTTTCCTTGATTGTCGGTGAAAGTTCACGTACAATAATCCTGTACCACTCGTGGAGGCAATATGTCATTACAAGTCAGCTACAGCGAAGCAAGAGCCAATCTCGCATCATTGATGGATCAGGTCACCGATGACTGTGAGGTCGTCGTGATCAAACGCCGCGGCCGCTCGTCGGTGTCCATGATCGATTCAGATGAACTATCGAGCTTGTTGGAAACTGAGTATCTCTTTAGATCGCCAAAGAACGCTGAACGCTTAATGAGCGCTCTCAAACAGGTTGAGGAAGGTGGCGGAGAAGTTACTACCGTGGAACAGCTACGAAAGGAATTCGATGCAGAAAAGCCAATCGTCAAAACCAAAACGCGCAATCGTACTAAGTGACGTTTTCCGCGACGACCTTCGCTATTGGGCCGAGAATGACCGGAAATTACTCCTCAAAGTACTCGACCTGATAGAGGCAACTGCGCGCGAACCCTTCTCCGGCCTCGGCAAACCAGAACCACTAAAGCACAAAGCCACAGGCACCTGGTCCCGTCGGATAAATAAAGAACACCGCATTCTCTATCGTGTACTCGACGATCGCATCGAGTTTTTGCAGGCGAGATATCATTACTAATATGGGCATGAAAATGACTGATGAAATGGCCTATATTAACGAGCTTGGCGTCTCACTTCGGAAGTCCCGAGAGGTAGCGGGTTTAACTAAGGATGAATTGGCCGCGAAAATGGGCACAACGAAATCTGTCATATCCCGAATCGAAGACAGTACTGGTACTGTGTCGGCTAAACTTGTGCGGAAATTCGCCCAAGCTCTGGGTAAGAAAGTGAATCTTGAGATCGTCTAACTTTTCAATTTGAGGCGTGCTCTCGCTATTTGTCTTAATTCAAAACATTTCATTTCAAAGAAATTGCTGACCGAAAAAAGTAGATGCCTACGCCAGCACTTATAAGCGAATAAAAAGAAAACGGATTGATACAATAATCGCGTGCGCTGTAATTTGATGTCAGGATAAAATAGGCGACAGTTCCGGCCGCTAGAACGGCTATAATTGCGGTAACAAAAATGAAGTGGCCCGCCCAAGATTTTCTTCGTGATAGTCCAGTCACGGCTAATGCCGGTGGAATGGTTGTAGCAAGTAAAAAGCTTACCAAGATAAGAACTCTGCTGGAAAAGAACCCTACATATCCAGAAGCGAGCAGAGTAAACATGCTGAATATCCCAATGTTGCCCGCCCCATAAATCACTAAAATAAACTCTAGGGTGCTTGTCCGGGGCGGGGTTTTGAAACTCCTTTTATACATATCTTTTTTATAAATATTCCTAGATAATCGAAACGACTTTATTTCCCGTCACGACTTGCCCGATCTCAAAAGTATCTCTGCAATCTTCCTTTATTT
>JBEBGA010000323.1:0-3478 GCA_040081695.1 Pyrinomonadaceae bacterium | reverse complement strand
TACGACATCCGAGATCATCGGAACCGTTACCGACGCCCAAGGCAATGGCGTTGCCGGTGTAAACATCGAGGCGACCCACGTCCCGTCTGGCACGGTCTACACGTCAGTATCAAACGACGCGGGACGTTATGCCATACCCGGCATGCGTGTCGGCGGTCCGTACACAGTTAAGGCGACTCAGGCCGGGTTCAAAGAACAAACCCGCGAAAATCTGCAGCTCAGCTTAGGTAACGCGTCTTCGGTTAATTTCACTTTAAGCGCGGCTATTAATGAGGTTGTCACCGTTACAAATGACGAAATCTTTAGCGAGGCGCGAACCGGCGCGTCGACCAACGTTGGCAACGAGGTAGTAAGTACGCTTCCGACGATCAGCAGACGTTTGAACGATTTCGCTAAGCTTTCGCCGCATTACGGCGGTGGGCCATTTGGCGGCTCAGTAGCGGGACAGGATAACCGTCTAAACAACATTACTGTTGACGGTTCATACTTTAACAACTCTTTCGGTCTCTCCGGACAACCGGGTGACCGATCGGGCGTATCGCCTATCGCTCTTGACTCAATCGAGGAGTTTCAGATCAACGTCGCCCCATACGACGTTCGCCAGGGTAATTTTACCGGTGCGGGTATCAATACCGTGACAAAGAGCGGAACCAATCTTTATCACGGCTCTGGATACTACAACTGGAACAACCAACAATTCATCGGCACCGAAACCGGAAACCTTATTTTCAATCGCGGAAGGTCGAAGTATAAGCTTTGGGGTCTCACTGCGGGAGGGCCTTTGCCGTTTTTCAATTTCGGTGAAAACAACGGCCCTGCGTTTATCTCGGGCAGAGACAAGCTTTTCTTTTTCGTGAGTTACGAACAAGAAGAGACATCATCACCAGCTCACAATTTTACGGCCTGTCCCGGTGCTACCGGTAGTGCCGGCTGCGGCGTTGGTAGCGTTTCACGCGTTTCGGGCGCCGACCTCGATGCTCTTAGCTCATATCTGTCGAGTCGATACGGTTATGTTACTGGTCCTTACCAAGGGTATAACTTCACCACGCCCGGCAAGAAATTCTTGCTTAGGAATGATTACAACATCAACGCCAAGAATCGATTGACTCTCCGATACCTGATGTTGGATTCGAGTACAGATCGTCCGATCAGCACTTCGAATAGCGGAAATACGGCTGGATTTGGACGCGGATCACAGGGAACCAGATATTTGAGTTACGCAAACTCGAATTACAAGATCCTGGAAAATATCGATTCTTTCGTTGGCGAATGGACAACAAGTCCGAGGGCCAATATGGCTAATAGTCTAATCATTGGCTACACAACTCAGGATGAAAGCCGCCCGCAGTTAACTAAGCTTTTTCCACTCGTTGATATTCACGACGGAACGGCCGCCACCTCAACCAGTCCGAATTTAAGCGCAAATACTGCGTTGTTGAGTTTTGGGTTTGAACCATTCACGCCGCTCAACACATTGAAGTATGATTCACTTCAGATTCAGGACAACTTTTCGTACTACCGAGGCTCACATACTTTGCAGGCCGGTATCAGTTTTGAAAAGTATCACTCACTCAACATCTTCTTCCCATCCTCGCAAAGCATATATTCGTATAGGTCGCTTGCGGATTTCTATGCTGATTCCAATGCTTTCTTGGCCGGAGTGCCGTCACCAGTTTCGCCGGTTCGATTTAACGTTAGGTTTTCAAATCAACCTGGCCTTGCCGAACCGGTTCAACCGCTTGACGTAAAGTACATCGGTGCTTACGGCCAGGACCAGTGGCGTGTCAGGGATAACTTTACTCTGACCTACGGGCTTAGGATCGAGGTCCCGTTCTTTGGCGATACCGGATTTAAGAACAGCTTGGTTGACACGTTGACATTCCGCGGCGGAGAAAAGCTCAACACTTTTGATCTGCCTAATGCCAACATCGTTTGGTCGCCTCGTATTGGATTCAACTGGAATCCGTTTGATAGTGGCAAATTGCAGATCCGCGGTGGTTCGGGCTCATTCTCGGCGCGTCCGCCGTATGTATGGATCTCAAACCAGATCGGTAACAACGGTGTGCTGACCAGTCTGATCAGCGCAACACAAGCGAATAACGTGGCCCCGCTACTGTCGCAACGTTTTAATCCCAATCCGGACGCATACAAGCCGGCGATAGTAACAGGTGCACCGATCGCAGGCGCTCAGGACCTCAACTTTACAGTCCCCGGATATAAGTTCCCGCAGATCTGGCGCTCGAGCATCGCAGCCGATTACAAAATTTGGTTCGGCCTCGTCGCTGGAACTGAGTTTATCTACTCAAAAGAGATAAACGGAACGGCGTATAGGAACTCGAACCTTGCTGCCCCGGATATCAAACTTGTCGGTGCTGATACACGTCCGCGTTGGTCTACAACGGCGGCCCGCACCGTTAATACCAGCGTCGTGCAAGCGATCACGTTGTTCAACCAGAGCATCGGAAAGGCTTGGAATATGGCCTTTACCCTTGAAAAACCAACCTCGAGGGGTTTCTACGCAAAAGGTGGTTACGCATACGGCGTTTCGAAGAACGCGGTTGACGCCGGCTCGACAGCCGGTACATCGTTCAGTGGTAACAATGTTGTCGGTGACCCAAATATTCCTGAGCTTGGATTTAGTTCTGCATATATGGGACACCGCGTATTTGCATCTGCATCATACCATTTTGAATACTTCAAGTTTGGAGGTACAACGATCTCTGCTTTCTGGGAATCGCAAAATCAATCAAATGGAAGTTTCAGGACTTCGAATGACTTGAACAATGACAGTTATTCAAACGATCTCATCTATATCCAAAGAGATCCGTCTGAGACCATTTTTCTCACAAGTGGTGGATTTACCCCGGCGCAGCAATCGGCGGCTTGGGAAGCGTTCATTGCCCAAGACAGCTACCTCTCGAAACATAGAGGCGAGTATGCCGTTAGAAATGCCCGGCTCTTCCCGATCAAGCACAACTTAGACCTCAGTATCTCTCAGGAGATATATGCCAATTTCTTTAAGGCAAGACACCGCTTCCAAATCAGGGCTGATATCCTCAATTTTGGAAATCTCTTGAATAAGAACTGGGGAACAGGGGTGCAGGCTGCCACAAACGCTTTCACGCCATTGGCATTTAGCAGTCTGGATGGATCAGGGCGTCCTCAGTATACCCTGAATCTTCCATCTACAGGTGTGCTGCCGAAGACAACGTTTGTGCCAAGGAGCACTAGTATTTCTGACGTATACCGAATCCAAATAGGATTAAAGTATTCGTTCTAATTGGGGTTTCAAACCTGATGATCGAAAGAGGCTGTCTTGAACAAGACAGCCTCTTTTTTATTGGTTGTCGCTCAAATGCGAATTTGAGTTAAAATCTAGCGGTGAACATTCTCCACATATCATCGGCAAGGACATTTGGCGGCGGTGAGCGCCACCTTGTCGATCTGTGCCGCGAATTGGTGGCTCGCGGGCACAACG
>JBEBGA010000045.1:0-13046 GCA_040081695.1 Pyrinomonadaceae bacterium | reverse complement strand
ATTTTTACAGACAGCCTGACGAAAGCAACTTGGCAGACGACGCGAGCCTTACGTGGTCAAACCTAATGCTCGGAATAGGCGGCGGCACGGATCGGATGTTGATGATCGCGGCACTCGCGACGGTGTTTATCTATATTTCGGTGCTGTTCTTTTCATCGTTTTTTACTTACGCCGAGGGCGTCAGCAAGGCGTTCGAGGCATATACCATCTGGACCAAAACGGGCAGCAAGGACCATACGCAAAACGGCAGACTCGCCTATATAAAATGGGGCATCAAGGTCGAGACGCCGCTGTTGCTGCTATCGGCTCTCGGTGCCGGCATCGCTTTGCTCAAGGGAAAACACCGCTTTGCGTTGTTCGCGACGCTTTGGTCGATTGGGCTTTTTCTTGCGTACACGATCATCCCGTATAAAACGCCGTGGCTCGCTCTTAGTTTTTATCTGCCGATGTGTATCGTCGCGGGGTACGGAATTAACGAGTTGATAAACACGCGAAACATCATGCCGAAGATCGCCGGTGTGTTCGTCGCTTTTTCGGCGACAGTGCTGCTTGCTTATCAGACATACGATCTCAATTTTGTCCGTTACGACGACGAAGAGATGGCGTACGTCTATGCCCACTCAAAACGCCCGATGCTCGATATGGTCGCAAAGATCGAGTATTACGCCGATAAAAGCGGCAAGGGCAAGGACGCGACCATCGAGATCGTCTCGCCCGATTACTGGCCGCTGACTTGGTATCTCAATGAATACACTAAGGCTAATTTTCACGGCTCGCTGGTCGACGCAAACGTGGCCGAAATGATCGTCGCGAAAAAGACCGATCAGGACGGAGATGTGATACGAAAATATTCGGCACATTATCGGTTCGCCGGTGTATGGGCCCTCAGGCCCGGCGTTGATCTAATGCTTCTTGTAAAAAAAGACCTCGCCGACAAAGATGCTCAGGACCTGTACCGTATACCAGAATGGGTTTCACCGGAACTTCGCAGGTAGTCACCACAAAAAAGCCTTGATACGCAGGGTAATTGACCGAAAACCTTTTTCGGTCAACTACGTATTAAGGAACAAATGAAGATTAAAATTTATTTGAACCTTAAGTTTTTAGCGGTACTCGTGCTCGCCTTATCAGCCCAGAGTTCGCTGTCGCAGACGTTAAAACCCGTGCTGGTCGTGCTGAACAAAGGTGATGCGTCGATGGTGATAATCGACCCAGTGACGATGAAAGTCACAGGGAAAGTCGCGGTCGGCGACGGGCCGCATGAGGTTGTTTTGTCGGCTGACGGCAAAACGGCGTTCGTCGCGAATTACGGCGGCCAAGCGGGGCCTGGCAGTACGCTGTCTGTGATCGACATTGCGACGGCAAAGGAACTGCGACGAGTTGATCTGATGCCGCTGATGCGGCCGCACGGACTGCACTTGATCGGGACAAAACTCTATTTTACCGCCGAAACCAACCGGGCGATCGCGCGTTACGACACCGTCGCGAATAAAATCGATTGGATCATGGGCACCGGCCAGAACGGCTCGCACATGGTCGTAGTTTCGGCTGACGGCAAGAAATTCTACACGGCAAATATCGGTTCTGACAGCGTGACGGCTATTAATTTTCCGCAGACCGCACCACCGGGAGCGTCGCAGATTGTTCACATCCCTGTCGGAAAACAGCCAGAGGCTATCGATCTGTCGCCGGATGGTAAAGAAGTATGGCTAGGTTTGAACGCCGAGGGAATGGCCGAGGTCGTGGACCTCGCCACTGCAAAATCGGTCGCCAAGATCGATATCAAGGGACGGCCTTACCGCGTTCGTTTCACCCCGGACGGAAAATACGTCATTTGCACGATGATCCCAACGAAAGAGATCCTCGTGATCGATGCCGCGACCCGTAAAGAAGTAAAACGAATGAAGCTCGACAATATCCCGCTCGGTGTCGCATTTTCCGCGGATGGCAAAACGCTCTTTATCACCGCCGGACGGCCAAACCCTAATTCCGAAGGGAATGATCAGGTGCTAAAGATCGATCTCGAAAAGATGACCGTTACGGGAACAGTAAATCCAGGCATCGCGCCGGACGGCATCGCCGTCTTTGGCCAGTAAAAGTTTTTTATCTTATAGGAGTTCGTTAAATGCAATTATTCAAAAAACTGAGTGTACTTTTATTCATGCTGGCCCTGACGGCCGGTTCACCGGCGATTTTTGCACAGAAAGCAAAGCCTGCGACTAAGACAGCGACTCCAAATTTTGGCAATGTCGAGGGCGTTACCGCCAAACAGCTCAAAGATTATCTGACCTTCATCGCTTCCGACGAGCTTGAGGGGCGCGACACGCCCTCGCGTGGGCTTGATATTGCGGCGATGTACATCGCGCAGCATCTGGCAAGCTGGGGTATCAAACCGGCGGGCGACAGCGACAGTTACTTTCAAAAGGTGCCGCTAAATCTTGAAAAGGTCGTTGCCCGCGATACACGAATGGAACTTGGCGGGCAGAGTTATGAATACGGCAAAGATTTTCTTACGTCGATCACGTCGTCGTCGATAAACAACGCTCAGGTCGTTTTTGCCGGTTACGGCTGGGTCATCAAGTCCAAAAACATCAATGCCTATCAGGGCATCGATGTTAAGGACAAGATCGTCGTTGTCGTCAACAGCCTGCCAAAAGGCATTACGTTCAACGATCTGAAAGGTGCTCCGGGCGGTGACTGGATGTCGCCCGCATTTTATGCGCAGACCAACGGGGCAAAAGCGGTGATAAACGTACCAACCTTTGGCAACCTGATCAATTGGGAATCAAGCCGCTGGAACCAAAGCGACAAAGGCTCGGTCTCATTTGGCAATCAGCCGACGCTGATCAACATACCGACGATCACGCTCAGCCCGCGGATGCTCTCGACGCTTTTCTACGGCGAAAAAGCGACCGCGACCGCGATCTTTAACAAAACTCAAACGCTTGACGAGCATACGCCGTTCGATCTAAAACCGGAAAAGCGGATCTCGGTCAATGTCGCCGTTAAGAAAGAGACGATCTACACGCAGAATGTTGTCGGCATTCTCGAGGGCTCTGATCCTGTTTTGAAAAACGAATATGTCGCGATCGGAGCGCATTATGATCACGTCGGGATGAACCCTTTTGCTCCCGGTCCGGACAAGATATGGAACGGCGCCGATGACGATGGTTCGGGAACCGTTTCGGTGCTAAACATCGCCGAGGCTTTTGCCAAAGGGAAAGAGCGGCCAAAACGCTCGATACTTTTTATTTGGCATGCGGGTGAAGAGAAAGGACTGTGGGGTAGCGAATATTTTACCAACAACCCGACCGTACCGATCACGTCGGTGATCACACAGCTAAACGTCGATATGATCGGCCGCTATCAAAATCCGGGCGACGAAAATCATCCGCAAAACAAGCGGCTACCAAAACCGCATGAGGTTTTTACCATTGGATCTAAGATGATGAGCACCGAACTCGGCGAGATCAGCGATTCGGTCAACAAGGCGTTTCTTAATCTGAATTTTAATCAGGAGTATGATGGCCCGACGCACCCTGACCAATTCTTTTACCGCTCGGATCATTTTAATTACGCCCGAAAAGGCGTGCCGATCATCTTTTACATGGACGGCGACCATGCCGATTATCACCAAGTATCCGACTCGATCGAAAAGATAAATTTCGAGCAGATGGAAAAGGTCGCGAGGACGATCATGGCGACCGGTTGGACGCTTGCAAACGCGGCAAAACGCCCGACGGTCGATAAGCCGCTGCCAGCGAGCGTTACGGGGAATTGATATGAAACAGATGGTTTTTGTGTTGTTATTACTGACTGCGGTCGGCGTGGGTTCGGTCACAGCTCAGACAACGGCATTCGTTGGCGTCAATGTCATACCGATGGACCGCGAGCGGGTTTTGACTAACCAGACGGTCGTCGTCCGTGACGGCAAGATCGTCGAGATCGGTGACGCGGGCAAGGTCAAAGTGCCAAAAGACGCGGTTACGGTCGATGCCAAGGGCAAGTATTTGATCCCCGGCCTCGTCGATATGCACACGCATCTGCTGTCGGATGATGATGCGTATCCCGACTCGATCGCACCGGATGAATTGCGTGTGATGGTCGCGAATGGTGTGACGACCGTGCGGTTTATGATCGGAACGCCGGAGCTTTTGAAGCTGCGTTCCCAGAGTGCAAGCGGCCAGATAGTCGCACCAACGATCTATGTCGCAAGCCCGCATTTGACCGGCCGCGAACAGGGAAACAACTTTGTCGTAAAGACGATCGATGAGGCACGTGATGCCGTGCGAAAATCAAAAGCGGCGGGGTATGACTTTATCAAGGTAACCACCTTTATGCAGGGTCTGCTCTACGAAGCGGCGGTCGATGAAGCGGCAAAGATCGGCATTCGCGTCGTTGGCCACGCGGACAGCCGTTTTGTCGGCGTCGAGCGGGCGTGGAAAGCCAAACAGCAGATCGAGCACCTCGACGGTTATATGGAGCTGCTGCTCAAGGCAGACGCCCCGATGAAAGGGTCGGTTTCGGACCTCTATATCTACAATCCCGAAAACTGGAAAAGCTTTGACTACATGGACGAGTCAAAGATCACTGAGATCGCCCGCAAGACAGTCGCGTCAAACCCTTTTTTTGATCCGACGCATCATTTTATGAAAAACTCGTTTGGCCGTCTGCGGACCGAAGACGAGATGCGTGCCCAGCCCGATTTCAAATTTTATCCCGCAAAGGTTCATGCCCAATGGTTCGATTTTTATAAGCGAAACCGGTTTATCAACACTGTTCCCGTCGAGAAACGTGCGCGTTGGATCGAACTGCGTGAAAAACTGATCAAAGCGATAGTCGATGCGGGCGGCAAGATGCTTGCCGGGTCAGACACGCCGGAGTTTTTGTGGTTGTACGGGTTTGGGCTGCATCATGAACTAAAAGCGTTAAAGGAATCCGGAGTGTCTAATTACACGGTTCTCGCTGCCGGTACGCGTAACGCGCATGAGTTTTTCGGCACCTTCGACAAGGTCGGTACTGTTCAGAAAGGAAAACAGGCTGATCTAGTTCTGTTGAATGCAAACCCGCTTGAGGACATCTCGGCGACCAAAAATCGTGCAGGTGTAATGCTCAAAGGCAAGTGGTATACACAGGCCGAGCTCGACAAATGGCTCGATGAGATCGCGCCAAAGATCGCGGATTCTTATACCGAACATAAATAAATATGAAAAAGATAATAATATTGTCGGCTACATTTTTAGCCCTCACATTGCCAATTTTTGCTCAAAAAAGCGACGACAAAGCGGCGGTCCTTGCTGTCGTTCAAAAACTGTTTGACGAAATGGCCGCTGCGAACGCCACAGGCATTCTCGCAACCGGGATACCGGAAAACCAGCTTATTACAATTCGCAAGCAGCGTGACGGTAAGGTGCGGGTCGATTCGGTCAATGGCGAAGCGTTCACGAAATTCTTTACCAAGCCCGGTTCGATCAAAGAAGTGATGTATGCACCAAAGGTCGATGTGGACGGTGATTGGGCAATGGTCTGGGGACGATATGTCTTCTTTGTCGGAGACAAGCTCTCGCATTGCGGCATCAATCAGTTTAACCTGGTGCGAACCGACGCGGGGTGGAAGATCGCTGGTGGTGCCTCGACCATCGATCCCACGGCCTGTACCGAATCCGAAAAAGGAATGAAAGCCTCAGGTAAATAACATAATGAACAAAATGCGATCACTAAAAACCGCGTTCCTTTTGATGCTACTGGTGGTTAGCTCGAGCGCCGCAGATCTAAAAACAGGCGAAGATGTTGTCGGTGCGATGTATAAGAAGTATGAGGGCAAATGGTATCGGACCCTCACGTTTGTTCAAAATACGATCACTCACAAACCGGATGGTACCAATACATCTGAGATCTGGTACGAAGCAATGAGCGTTCCGGGCAAGTTGCGGATAGACATCGAGCCGTTGGATAAGGGCAACGGTATTTTATTTGCGGACGGCAAGCTCTTTTCGGTTCGCGACGGCAAAGCTGCCGCCGGACGCCCGTTTGTGCACCCGCTGATGACGCTCGGGTTTGACGTTTATCATCAGCCGGTCGCCACGACCATCGAGCAGGTCAGAGGTTTTGGCATCGACCTTTCGTCAGTTCACTTAGAAAAATGGCAGGGCCGCGACGTATATGTCGTCGGTGCCGCAAAGGGCGATCTCAACAAGCCGCAGGTGTGGATCGATAAAAAGAACCTGTATTTTGTCCGGCTGATCCAGCTTGGCGGACGCGATAAAAAGGTCGTCAACGAGACGCAGTTTAACAAATATTTCAAATCAGGCGGCGGCTGGGTCGCACCTGAGGTGCTTTTCTTTGCTGACGGCAAAGCGACAATGACCGAGGAGTATACGGAGGTACGCACCGGTATGACGCTCGACCCCGATCTGTGGAACCCCGAAAAATGGATGAGCGTTGACCGCACGTATTACAAAAAGAAATGACACGATCGATCCGACACTTTATCTTCGTTTTCGCGGTTGCCGTATCTCTTGCGGGAATGAGCTTTGCTCAGGCGACGGCTCCCGCGGTTGATCTGCGTACCGAGATCCAGCAAAAGCTCGACGAGTGGCACAAGGCGGGCAAATTTCCCGGTGCGACGGTCGGCGTCGTGCTGGCAAATGGCGAGGTGATGAGTTTTGCGGTTGGTTACGCGGACACGACGGCCAAAACGCCGATGCGAACGACTGACCGGATGCTTGCGGGCAGCACGGGCAAGACATTTGCAGCGGCGACCGCATTGCAATTGGTCAAAGAAGGCAAGATCGCCCTCGATGACAAGGTCGAAAAATATCTCGGAGACCTTCCGTGGTTTTCGCGTCTGCCAAATGCAAAAGACATCACTGTGCGGCAGTTGATGAACCACACCAGCGGACTTGTCCGGTATGAGTTTAAGGACCAGTTCACAAAAGACCTGACGGCAAATCCCGAAAAAGTATGGAAACCTCAGGAGCTGCTTGCGTATCTGCTCGATGAAAAAGCCCCGTTCGAGGCCGGCAAAAGCTGGGACTACTCGGATACGAATTACATTGTGTTGGGCATGATCATCGAAAAGGTGACGGGTAAAAAATTTTATGACGAGGCGAACAAGCGCCTGGTAAAGCCGCTCAAATTGACCAACACGATCCCACAGGATGGGCTTAAACTCAAGGGCGTCGTCCAAGGTTACGCCGGTGCAAACAATCCGTTTGGCGGCAAGGACGCGATGATCGCGAACGGCAAATTTATCATCAATCCCCAATTCGAATGGACGGGCGGCGGCTGGGCATCGACCGCCGAAGATCTCGCCCGTTGGGCAAAATTGATGTACGAGGGCAAAGCCTACGATCAGACGCTGCTGCCGCAAGTGCTCGACGGAGTCGCCGCACCGATGCTTGGACGCGAGACGAAATACGGCCTCTGCGTAATTATTCGCAAAACCGCAGCCGGGACTTCGTACGGACACAGTGGCTTTTTTCCGGGGTACATGACGGACATGATGTATTTCCCGGAACAAAAAATCGCCGTTGCCGTTCAGGTTAATACAAGTGTCGGACAAAATTTAGGCAAGCCGCTCGGCCGTGTGTTGGTCGAAACAGCCGATCTGATAATTAAAAACCCTGTCCGATGATGTTTTAATTGGAGAAACTAATATGAACAGACGGTTTTTTGCGCTCATCATTTCGATCGTTTTTGCTCTTTCGTTTGGCGCCGCAGCGTATGGGCAGATCCCAAATCAGCTAGCGCAAGATTTCGTCGCCGGTGACGCTCCGTCGCCTGAGGACGTTGCGAAATTTGAAAAAGAAGTAGCGGCGAATCCAACCGACTTGAGACTAACGAGGAAACTCGGCAAGGCATATTTCTTTCAGTTTTTCGGTGATGGAGAATTGGCAGCGGTGCCAAAATCACAGAAAACGCTCGAACTTGCTCTGACGCTTAAAAAAGACGATCCAGAAACGCTGGCGTATCTTGGGTCGCTACATATTTTAAGAGGATTGCGCGTCGAAAAGGACAAGAAAGATGCTGCTAAGCAAAAGGCCAGCTTTGACCGCGGTTTTGAGTTGATAAAACTCGCCGAAAAGCTCGATCCGCGTAACGGTGCGGTCACCTCTGTTGTCAGTGCCAGCTATCTTTGGCTGCCGGATTCGTATGGGATGGCTTCGCATGTGGTCGAAATGCTCGAAGGTATGATAAAGGGCATGGGGCCGTACTTCAAAAAATTTGCCCATCATGGCCAGCAGCGTATTCTGTTGACCTTAGGTCAGGCGTATGTCAAAACGGGTCAGAAAGAAAAGGCCCGCACGGCGTTTGACGAGGGGCTTGCCGTCAACGCTACCTCACGCGAAGCAGGTATGCTGCGGTCAGAACTCGCAAAGCTCAAAGAGTAGAATTTCCGAATCCAATATACTCATTAATGCCCGGGCCGCGACAACCGTTCGCGGCCCTTGCTGCATCTGAAACTTAAATCCACAAAAGGAAGTATTGGTAGGTATGAAGGCACTATTAATTGTCGTTATTGCGTTGTCAGCATTTGTGACGGGATATTCCCAAGGTGTCGCCGGTTCTGGCGTTACGCCCGAAATGAGGACTGAGGCGAATAAGTACTACTCTGCGTCCGACTGGACAAATGCCGCCGCAGCCTACGAAAAGATCGTCAAACTCGAACCGGCAAACCCGAACGCCAATTACCGTCTCGGGATGTCGTTTCTAAACCTGAACAAAACCGCCGAAGCTCAAACACATCTGGAAAAGGCGATGACATTGTCGCCAAATCCTATTTTCGCACTTGGGCTTGCACGTGCTTTTGCCCGAGGCGGCAATAAAGCCAAAGCATTTGAGACCATTGAAAAAAGCACGAAAGCCGGCGGCATCGCACCCGAAACTCTTACCGGAGAAAAGGATTTCGCTCAGTGGAAAGACGACGCCGGATTTAAGGACCTGGTCGCGAAATCGGACATGGCGGTGAACCCGTGCAAGGCGAGCCCGGAGTTTCGCCAGTTTGATTTTTGGATCGGCGAATGGGATGTCAAAAATCCGCAGGGT
This sequence comes from Pyrinomonadaceae bacterium, assembly GCA_040081695.1. Lineage (GTDB taxonomy): Bacteria > Acidobacteriota > Blastocatellia > Pyrinomonadales > Pyrinomonadaceae > OLB17. The sequence goes on along the minus strand of JBEBGA010000045.1, from coordinate 3,998 downwards.
GTGCCGTCGGGTTCGAGTAGCGTGCAGTTGATCTTGGGCCAGTGCATTATTTTTGAGAATTGGTCCGGTGGCGGCGGGTCTAACGGCAAGAGTTTTAATATCTACGATACCAATGATAAAAAATGGCACCAGACCTATGTCGATGACAAGGGTACGTTCGCTCATTACATCGGCGGGTTTGTTAATGGCGCGATGGTTATAACGGCCGACACTATGGTCGGCGGGAAAAAGACGTTGGCGAAAATGACGTTTTCGAAAATGCCCAATGGCGACGTGCGGCAGCATGGTGAAAATTCGTCTGACGAAGGGAAAACCTGGACGACATCGTTTGACCTTACTTATTCGCGAAAAAAATAGACCGGAGACAATATGAAAACCACAATGCAAAGATACCTTTCCGTCGTCGCCATCACGATCTTTGGGGCGATGTCATTATTTATATTCAACGGTGATTCGCGGTTCGAAATGTCGATCTTAGCGCAAACGAACCCGACGCCCGCTCCGGTTGAATTCGATCAAAAGGCGGCACTTGCAAAGCTGAGAGAGCAGATCAAAGGTAAGGAGAAAGGGCCGGCCTCTGCGGTCTTTAAGAATATACAGACGATGAAGGATCGCCCCGCAGGACAGCTTTTGGCGGTGATGGAATTTGGCTATTCGCGTTCGCTTGGAGTCACGTGTACGCATTGTCACGTCCCAGACAAATGGGAATCTGAGGAGAAACCGACGAAACAGATCGCCCGCGATATGGCCGCGATGGTTGCGGCGTTGAACGGCACGACGCTTAAAGGTATTAAGAATCTGAAAAGCGCATCGCCCACCGTTAATTGCACAACATGTCATCGAGGCCAGGTGGTGCCGGCGATCAATCTGACGCCAAGGGCGGAATAGCACGACTCGGTATTGAATTACGCACAACTAAGGTTACAATTACAGACATTCCAATTCACCGGAGAGTAATGATGAAAAGAATGTTTGCCGCTACCCTTGTCCTTTTTTCGCTGATCGCCCCTGTCCACGCAGTGGATATGAGCGCCGAGATCAATGCCGCGACTGCCAAGGCAATCCCGCAGGTGATCGAATGGCGGCGGCATTTTCACCAGAATCCCGAACTGGGCAATCGTGAATTTAATACCTCAAAAATGATCGCCGAGCAGCTCAGAAAGCTCGGTATCGAAACACGCACCGGTATTGCAAAAACCGGAGTTGTCGGCATCCTGAAAGGCAGCCAGCCCGGGCCGGTGATCGGATTGCGTGCCGATATTGATGGGCTGCCGGTGACGGAGCGCGTTGATGTGCCGTTCAAGTCGGTCGCAAAGACCGAATATAACGGACAGACCGTCGGTGTAATGCACGCTTGTGGGCACGATACGCATATCGCGATGCTGCTTGGCACCGCGACCGTTCTCTCCGGCATGAAAGACAAGATCAAGGGAACGGTCGTATTCATCTTTCAACCCGCCGAAGAGGGTGCTCCTGTCGGTGAAGAAGGCGGTGCCGAGCTTATGGTCAAAGAGGGCGTGATGGACAACCCAAAGATCGACGCCATATTTGGCATTCACGTCAACGCCCAGACCGAGGTTGGTAAGATCGGATATAAACGTCAGGGGTTTATGGCGGCGAGCGACAATTTTTTTATCAAGGTCAAAGGCAGGCAGTCGCACGGAGCATATCCGTGGCGCGGCGTTGACCCGATCGCTGTCGCGACGCAGATCTACACGGGGCTGCAAATGATCGTCGCCCGCGAGTCAGAGTTGACGAGATCGCCTGTCGTGATCACTGTCGGACGCATCAATGCGGGAATTCGTGAGAATATTATCCCCGAGGAACTGACGATGTCCGGCACCATCAGAACGCTAGATGAGTCAGTGCAGAATTCCGTCCATGAAAAGATCAAACTGACGGCAACCAAGATAGCGGAAAGCATGGGTGCAACGGTGGATGTTTCGGTAGTTCGCAAAACGCCCGTAACTTGGAACACGCCGGACCTCGTAACCAGATCATTACCATCACTCGAAAAGGCCGCCGGGAAAGAGAATGTTGTCGAGATCTCATGGGTGACCGGGGCCGAAGATTTTGCGTTTTACCGCTCAAAAGCTCCGGCTTTCTTTATGTACGTCGGCGGCATGGCTAAGGGAAAAGACCCCGCGATGGTGGCCGATCACCACACCCCCGATTTCTTTATCGACGACAGCCGGCTCGATGTTGGCATCAAGGCGTTTTGCAATATTGTTTTTGATTACAAATAGAAGGTCGTTTGTAGCTTATTGTTCTCCACGAGGCCTGCGACCACCGCCTCTGCCGGGACGGCCGGGGACGAAGTTGTTGCGTCCCTCGCCGCGAAAGAGCGGTGTAAACACCCATTTGGAGTGATTTTCGATACCGTAATAGGTAATGACTGATTTGCTGCGGTCTTGGCTGGCGACGCCGATGAAAGGTGTGTTTTCGGTCAACACCTCGGTGTCAGAATCATCAGGAGATTGCAGATCTTCTTCGGAATCGGTGTTTAACGAATTGACGATGACCAGGCTGTAACGGTCAAATGTTGCACTCGTGTTGGCCGGTAAAATGCCGCCGTTGTAGTCCTGTACGCGTTTTGCAAAAGGTCCGAGCGAAGTAACATCTGCTTTTATTAATCGCCATCGTCCGTCCTCACTCAACGGATCTATCGCTGCCGAGGCCCGTAATATCTGCCGTTTCTTTGTTCCCTGCGGCAGGCCGTCGAGCAGATCGTCCATCGAACTCGGAAGTTTTGCCCCGCGATAATACTCGACGTATTGACGGATGGCTTCGGCGACCTCTTCGCCGCGGCGGATCGATTCGAGCTCTTTTTCACGCTGGACCTCTTGCTGAACGACCGGTGCGACCGCGAGCAGAGCGACCGCAAAGACAGCCATGATCGCCATGACGGCGATCAGCGTCATTCCGCGTTCGTCTCTTAGATCAATCGCCATCGCCGTCGTCATTATCATCAACGTCGTCGTCTTTGCTGGGGGTTCGTTTTGGTTGAGGTTGCGGCGGAACGTAACGTGGTACGCCACTGGGTATTCCCGGAATGCCCGCCGGCACGCCACTCCCAGGATTGCCGAATGGTGCCGAGCCGCCGGTTCCTATCCCCGTTCCCGAACCGCCGGTGGTAGGAGTTTTAGTAAGTGGTATACGATGTTTAAAAGGCAGGTTTATGTCCTCGAACACCACCTCGACGCTTGAGATATCGACCAGGCGAAAGCGCCCGCCGAGAACGTCATTTAACCTCGCACCAAACGGAGTTGGTCGGCCACCCTCTGTGAAATACGCCGTGTCGTTGTTATACCGTTTACGGCCGATCATGCCGATATACTGAAAGCCCGGACGCGGCGGAGCCTGCACGTTCAGCATCATCTGATTTGAGTAGAGCTTGCCGTCCGGCGTTTGGACGATGATCTGACGGGCTCCTTCTTGCTGGATAAAATTTGCGGGCACATCGGCGACGAGCTTTTGTTCGTTGACAAAGATCGTCGGCATCTCGCTCTGGTTAAAGTAGATACGCGAATCGGCAGTAAATTTATCGCCATTGACATCCATTCTAAATCCCGGCGAACCGGCATAGATCGCCTGTGGATTTAGCGAAGCGATAAGTATATGCGGTGTCGGAGCCGGTGTCATTGGTACCGGTGTGATGATAGGCGTTGGAGTCGGGCTATACGGCGTCGGCGGCGGCGGTTCGTAAAAGGCAAAAATATTGCGGCCCGGATCCGGTGCGTACGAGCTGCCCGGACGGTAATCGACCGGCGTCGTCTGATAGACAAAATCCTGTTCACCTGCGGTCGGCGGCGGACGGTTCGTGTCCGTGTTTCGCGGCGTGACGCTTGGCCGCGGTGTCGGAGACGTTTTGGCGGTCGGTGTGCTGCCGCCAAAAAAGCTGCGTCCAAAGGCAAGATACAGAGCAACAAGCGCGACAAGGCCGAGCAACGCGGCGGCGATGATCTTGTTTCTCTCGGTCGTTGATTTGCCTTCAAATA
>JBEBGA010000322.1:0-3498 GCA_040081695.1 Pyrinomonadaceae bacterium | reverse complement strand
TCTAATTACCGTGAGACGCTCCAACAGGAGGTTTCATAACATTATGAAAACGATAAAAAGTTTCATTTCAATTTCGGCTCTTACGGTTATTTTGTCAGTTGCTGCGTTTTCGCAGACCGTACTGACATCGCTCGACGGCTCACGCGTCGATGTTGAGGCTCAGACGGATAAAGTGGTTGTTTTGGCTGTCGGTGCCGCTTGGCTGCCGCTGTCGGCGAAGCAAGCGGATTATACCAACGCTCTTATCAAAAAATACGCGGGCAAAAATGTCGTGTTCTATTTTGTCGCGACCGACTCGGCAAATACTAAGTCGCAAAACTTTAGGAGCACGGAAGACATTCGTAAATTTGCGTTTACGAACAAGCTCGGTATTCCGATCCTTCGCGACCCCGACGGAGCGGCTACGAAAAGCAAATACGAGATCGAACAGTTTCCGTCGTTCGTCATCCTTAACAAAAATGGCGACCGCGTCGGTGAGCCCTTTGGCGGCATCGACCCGAAATACGACATCACGATACCCATATCTAAGGCTATCGACAGATTGCTCTAATATCTAAAGTGATTTATACGGCGAAGAGTCGGGCTATACGCCCGGCTCTTTTTTATTTTAAGAGTTGATAAACCAAGCTTATCGGCAGACCAACTACGTTCCAATAATCGCCCTCAATTCCCTCAATAAATAAAGCGGCTTGAGCCTGAACGGCATAAGCCCCGGCTTTGTCTAGCGGGTCACCGCGTTCTGCTAGGAAAGCAATCTCGTCGTCAGTCATTGGAGCGAACTTTACCCGCGTCCGCTGAATTGCTGATCGCGTCTCGCCGTCACTTACCACCGCAACACCAGTCAAAACCTCGTGCCAATTCCCTGCCAGCATCGTTAACATTCGCACTGCATCGTCCAGATCGAGGGGCTTTCCAACGATCTGTCCGTCGATCACGACCGTCGTATCAGCACCGAGAACAGTCTTGCCGGGATAATGTGTCGCAACCGCCTCCGCCTTTTCACGAGCGAGACGGACGACATAATCTTCGGGCGATTCACCTTCGCGTTCGCTTTCGTCGATGTCGGCGACGTGCTTTGTAAATTCCCAGCCGACGGAATTTAGTATCTCGGAGCGACGCGGGCTACCCGATGCTAGTATCAATTTTGGAAGTTCGTTCATCTCGTCTAAAATGATAGTTGATTGGCGGCAAATGACAAATGGAGCAGGTTTTTGGTGCAATTCCGTCCGTGCTAAACGGGCTCGCGTCGAACGGCGACGTGGATGAGGCAGTTGTGTTTGCCGCTTGGAAACGCTGTGCCGGTGAGCTGCTCAACGAACGCACCGCCGCAATAGAGTTTTTTGAAAACCGTCTGATCGTCGCAGTTAACGACAGGACTTGGCAGCGGCATCTTGAGGACCTGAGTCCGCAGATGCTCTACAAGATAAACTCTTCGCTTAGTGACGGAACGGTTAAATTTATCGAGTTTCGCATTGATGAAAGAGCGGTGAATGAGTCTCGTGAATCTAAAACACCGGCGACGGAAACGGCTGCTCCTGAGCTTTCACAGTCATTGATCAAAGCCGCTGAGGCGATAGGGGATGTGGCTCTCAGGCAACAATTTTTGAGTGCCGCCGCTGAGTATTTAGAAAGACAAAAACAAGGTTAGCTTATGGACGTAAGAAAGATAGCAAAACTCGCCCATCTCGAGATCTCTGACTCAGAGGTCGCGCTTTACACGCCGCAGATGGCGGATATCGTAAAGTACGTCGAGCAGCTTAATGAGCTTGACACTGATGACATCGAGCCGATGCTCGGTGGGCTGACCGCCGAAGGCGAAGCGACACAAACCATTCGCGAGGACACCCCCGGCGATTCGCTAGGACAAGAAGCCGCTTTGAGTGAGGCCCCGTCGGGCGTAGCCGGACATTTTCAGGTGCCAAAAGTGCTCAACTAATGCAAAATTTAAAACGCACAATGCAATATTTGGCTTTAGTATTGTGCATTGTGCATTGTGCATTCTTAATTGCGTCTTGCAGTATTCCGAATCTTGAGCCCGCCGAATGTGTTGAGGCTCGCGATTCGGCGAGGCAGTTTTACTCGTTCCATTTTGGAAACGAAATGCGACCCGGTACAGAAAATTTTAAGGCACGCGAACGCTATCTGACACCTCGTTATTTTGCTTCGCTGGCAACGTACCCTGAAAATGGGGCCGACCCTTTTACGCTGACGACCGAGTATCCGCGTACGTTTAAGCTAGCGGAATGTAAGGCATCATCGCCGACAGATATCGACCTTAAGATCCAAATATACTGGCGCGACGATACAAAAACGGAGCAACAAGCGGTGCAGGCAAATTTTGTAAAACAGGGCGATAAATGGCTCCTGGACGGCGTTGGTTCCAAGGGTAGATAACCAATTTTTTTTATGTCAATTGTTTCGAATATCGAAAAGACCTTAGATAACGCTGAGAAATTGAACGGCGAACTCAACGCGTTTCTCTCGATCGAGCGTGAGCATGCACTTTCGCGTGCAGCTGAACTTGATGCTGAACCGGGCGATAGACTGCTTGAGGGTGTAGCTATTGCCGTCAAGGACAATATCTGCACCAAGGGCATGCGCACGTCATGCGGTTCGCACATCCTCAATAATTACAAAGCCCATTACGATGCGACCGCCATTAAACGTCTGAACGAAGCCGGTGCCGTGATGATCGGCAAAACCAACATGGACGAATTTGCGATGGGCTCGTCTAATGAGACCTCAGCATTTGGGCCGGCGAAGAACCCTTGGGATGTGACCCGCGTTCCGGGCGGCAGTTCGGGCGGTTCGGCGGTTGCTGTAGCTTCGGGCGTCGTTCGTGCGGCGTTGGGATCGGAGACCGGCGGCTCTGTCCGTCAACCTGCTTCGCTGTGCGGCATAGTCGGATTTAAGCCGACGTACGGCCGCATTTCGCGTTATGGCCTCGTCGCTTTTGCCTCGTCACTGGATAACATCGGCATTTTTGGCCAGTCGTCACGTGATGTAGCGGATGTTTTGGGTGTGATCGCCGGTCGCGATCCGCTCGATTCGACATCCGCGGATGTGCCGGTTCCCGATTACGCCGCAACGCTTGATAACGATATTGCGGGCAAGACTATTGGAGTTCCAAGAGCACTTTTGGGCGAAGGGCTCGATGAGGATGTGCATGAAAAGATACTCGCCGCAATAGATAACTTTGAAAGCCTTGGTGCCAAAACTGTCGATGTTGAGATGCCATACGCAAAGTACGGCATCGCCGTTTACTACATCATCGCAACGGCCGAGGCTTCTTCAAACCTCGCTCGATTTGATGGTGTCCGTTACGGGTTTCGTGCTGAAGACGCTCCCGGGCATCGAGCGCCCGGCCATCATGGCCCGGCTGCCCACGCGGCACGGCGAGTTCAAGCTGATTTTCTACGGCGTGAAGTACGAGGCGCAGCAGCCGTTCGTGCTCGTGATGGGCGAGCCCGACAAGGGTCCCGTGCCGCTGGTGCGGTT
>JBEBGA010000321.1:0-3499 GCA_040081695.1 Pyrinomonadaceae bacterium | reverse complement strand
TGACGCTAAAAACAATTTTTCTCGTACGCGAGATACGCCGCAACGAACAGCATGACGCATTTCTGAACGCCGTCACGCATGAACTAAAAACGCCGATCGCGTCGATCAAGCTATATCTCGAAACGTTAAAATCCCGCCCCGTTGATGAGGCAAAGCGGGCGGAGTTTTACGACATCATGCTGTCGGACAGCGACCGTCTGCTTGGCACGGTCGAGCAGGTTTTGCAGGCAAGCCGGACGCGCGAAAAGCAGCGGCAGATGAACACGGCCGAGATCGACCTGGGCGAACTGCTGACCGATACGATCAAGATCGTGCAGGGGCAGAACAACCTAGATGAGTCGGCGATACGCTACACCGCCCCCGCCGAGACGATCAAAACGATGGGTGATCGCGGCGAGTTGCAGACGGCGTTTGCCAACCTGCTCGATAACGCCATCAAATACTCCGGCGGCGAGCCAAAGATATCGGTGCGAATGACGCGTTCGCGTTCGGGGAAAGCAGATATTCTCGTCCGCGACAAAGGCGTCGGCATACAGCGAGCAGATCTGAAACGCATTTTCAAACGATTTTTCCGCGTACCAAATGCCGAGCTGACCGCCGCCAAAGGCAACGGCCTGGGCCTCGCGATCGTCAGGTCGATCATCGAAAAACACGGCGGCCGTATCAAAGCCGAAAGCCGCGGACTCGGAAAGGGGAGCACGTTCATCGTCCAGTTACCAAAAGCATGAACATTCTGATCGTCGAAGATGAAGAGCATCTAGCCGTTGGCCTCAAATTCAATCTTGAGGCTGAGGGCTATGAGACCGTGATCGCGGGTGACGGCGAGACGGGGCTTGAGTTGCTGTCGGCGGGAGCGTTTGATGCGGTTGTGCTGGATGTGATGCTGCCGGGGATCGATGGTTTTGAGGTTGCGGCGGCAATGCGTGAGCGTTCCGATTACACGCCGGTTCTGATGCTGACGGCACGCGGACGGCCCGAAGACGTGCTCAATGGCTTTCAAGCCGGTGCCGACGATTATCTGCCAAAACCCTTTGACCTCGAAATATTCCTCGCGCGTCTAAACGGCCTGCTTCGCCGTCGTCAGTGGATGAAAAACGAGGCGGCACCTATTGAGCTCGAAACGCTCCACATCAACGGCCGCGAGATCGACCTTGTAAATCTTGAGCTGCGTCACGGCGAAGCGAGCGTCCGCCTGACGCTGATGGAGGTCAATCTGCTGCGTTACCTGATCGCAAACGAAGGCCGCCCCGTATCCCGCCGGTCTATCCTCGAAGACGTCTGGAATCTGCAAGAGGACACCGACACGCGTGCGATCGACAATTTCATCGTCCGCCTACGCAAACTGCTCGAAGATTCGCCAAACGATCCAAAGATCCTCCAAACCGTCCGTGGTATTGGTTATCGCTTTGTAAGCCCTGACTGAGATTTGCCCACGAAACACACTAAATACACGAAATAGAGAAAAATAGGGATTTTTTTTCGTGTCTTTTCGTGCATTTCGTGGGCAAATTCTTTTCTTATTCCCGATAGTCTTCCCTCGCCACGACCCGCACTTGCTCTCGCCAGTTTTCATGCAGTTCAAACCGCCATAGCTCGATCTCGGTCGAGATCGTCTTTGCAAAAAATTCAAAGTTCCGGTGAAAACTCCACGCCGGAGCGGCTAGATATATGATCGCGGGCTGGTTCGCGATGGTACGTCCATCAAACAGATCAGCTTCGTCGAGCAGCCCGCGTCGGCGTTGCAATTCGATCTTTCGCCAGTAGTCCGCCGCTTGAAAAACACTCGACCGGTCGGGCTGCGTCTTTAGCTCGATGATGACGAGACGCCCATCCTTTCGCAGGGCAAGCAGATCTATCTTGTCATTGGACGAGCGAAACTGGTGGTAGATCGGCGACAAGATGAGGTTTGCGTCGAGCAGAGTGATGTTGCGGCGAAGGATCGATTCGAGCCACGCTTCGGGTGCCGTACGGTAATATTCATGACGCTTGTTCAGCGTTTCGGCTGTGCGGTAAAGCTTAAGCTGCTCGACTATTTCAACCAGGTCTTCCCAAGTCTCGTCCGTCAAAATTCGACGGTCGCGGCCAACACCGAACCAAGCTTTTTCGATACCCATCATCGTCCGAACACGGGCGAACGGCAGCCCCATAAACCGTAGCGTCTCACCTTGCCGCGAATAAACCACATCGATCTCGTCCGGCGAAATATCGATGATCCGCTGTGCGATGCCGCCGGGCAGATTCAGCTCCTGTGCGGTCGGGCGGCGGGATTTTTCACGCCACAGGTCGCGGATCTTGCGTTTTGGGAGTTCGGCAAGCACCGGCGGCTCGGTCTTTCGTTTTATCTCAAATATCGTGATCTTTGCTTTCCATCGGTCTGTCAAAAGGGCGTGGAGCTTTTGCAGATTTTTGGCGTGCCGCTTTTCGCAGACGATCCAAATATCGAGCACCTGCTTTTTTCGTGAACCCAATTTTTCGAGCCAGAGAATTGCGGACGACAACACGACCTCCACCGTCAGCTTGCCCGTGACATCATATGTTGCCGCAACCGGCGTTTTGTCGGCGTCGTCAAAAAGTATCTGGGCTACGCGTCCGCCATCGGTATTTAGAGCGACGCGGCCCAGTTTGATGCCGGGAAAATTTGCTTTGATAAGACTTGCGATCTCGTTGGCTTTTTCAAGCCGTGCAAGCTCGACCTCGGCGGTGAGCGTGCTGGCGGCAATTCGCGGCACGAGCCGTATGGTCTCGCGTTTACCAAACTCACGGCTTAATCTCAGCGATAACTCACTGCCGTCAGATTCAAACGAATGCAGCCGCCAGTCGTGAAAGCCGTCATCGCCGATAAACCCGATCAGCGTTTTATCGCCGTCTGCGGTAATTTCGATTTCGGGATTTGTCAGGGGAAAGGTGCGGCCCGTTTCGCGGACCAATAGCCACTCATGATGAGCGGCGAGCAGTTCGCGGATCTCGTCCGGATTCACCATTCGTGATTAGCGGCAAAGTATTTGATCATCGCCTCGGCCCAGTCGGCGTAGCCCTGTTCGGACGGGTGGATGCCGTCGGCCCAAAAGCCTTCGAGCCTGATATCGGCCGGCTGCGGATAGTAAAAGACGCGGTCCAGAGCGCGTGTAAATTCGACTATGTTTGCGTTGTGCATCTGCGACAACCGCCAGAGGATCGATCTGATCGGCTCGGGCAGAGCCGGAGCATAGATGATCATCGGGCAGTTTGAGATAAAGATGACCGCGTTTGGATTTTTTTCGCGGACTATCGAGATCAGCTCGAGCATATCCGTGCGCCATTTGCGCGGGGACGAGAGTTTCATCACGTCGTTGCCGCCGATGCCGAGCAGGATGTAGTCAAACTGTTCGTCCGGCATTTGCGGTATGAGGTCTTCGATAGTCCGGCGGGCGGTGACGCCGTTTTTGCCAAGCACTGTCCATGCAACAGGACGGCCGATGTGTTCGCTAAGGTTTTTGGCAAACTGCCCGGCAAGCGCGAG
>JBEBGA010000320.1:0-3501 GCA_040081695.1 Pyrinomonadaceae bacterium | reverse complement strand
TCGATCGCCTCGGCTTTCTGCTTGGCGTTTGCGATATTTCGGCCATTTGTCGCGGTTCTGAGAGCAAAAGAAAGGAACGGCTCGGCCTTGCCGCGAGCCTGATCGTAGCCCGTCTTGCCGTTCTCGCGGACGAAGTCGTCCGGGTCTTTGCCGTCCGGCAGCACGAGCACCTTGATATCAAATTCCTGCGGCAACAGATGCTCGATCGCACGCCTGGCGGCCTTGATTCCGGCCTGATCGCCGTCATAATTTATCACCACGCTTTTTGCAAAGCGGCTAAGCAGTTTCGATTGCTCAGGCGTAAATGCCGTGCCGAGACTCGCCGCGACATTTGTGATACCAAATTGAGCGAGAGCGATCAGATCGAGATAGCCCTCTACTAGGATCGCGAATTTGCGTTTGCGGATCTCGTCTTTGCCCTGAAAAAGCCCGTAAAGATGTTCGCCTTTTGTGTATGCAGGAGTCTCAGGCGAATTAAGATACTTCGGCTGATCGTCAGGACTCAAGGCACGGGCACCGAAGGCGACCGGACGTCCGTTTACATCGAGTACAGGAAACATTATCCGCCCGCGAAAACGGTCGAAAGTCCTTTCTTTCTCCTCGTTTACGGAGACGAGACCCGAGATCGCGATGATCTTTTCATCGGCTCCGAAATCACGCAGAACACCTAGCAATCCGTCCCAGCTATCGGGCGAATATCCGATGCGAAATTGTTTCTGGATAACATCGGAGATGCCACGCTGTTCGAGATACGCCCGAGCGGCCTTTGCTTTCTTGCTCTTGCCTTTTAGCTCGTTTTCCCAGAATTCGAGAGCCACCTGATTTAGCTCGATGATCTGATCTGCGACCTGTTTTTTCTCTTCGCGGACTTTTTTGCTGCGCTCATAGCTCGCGTCATCGACCGGCTCGGGCAGCATTACGCCGCTGATCTCGGCCACGCGTTTGACGGCCTCGGGGAAGTTCAGCCCCTCCATCTCCATCAAAAAATTAAACGCCGTCCCGCCCTTGCCGCACCCAAAACACTTGTAAAACCCTTTCGAAGGATTAACCGAAAACGAAGGCGTCTTCTCCTGATGAAAAGGACAACACGCCATCCAATTCGCCCCCTTCTTCTTCAGATCCGCCGCATACGGCTGTATTATCCGCACCAGATCGGCACGGTTTTTAAGATCATCGATGAAGTATTGGTCGTAGAGCATTTAGTGGATACTTTCGCCGTCTCCGACCAGCATCGATCGCAGAAAATCATTCATTCGGAAATCGACCGATTCAAGCCGCGTAAGTATGGTTTCTGGATCGTCAATGAATCCTGCCATTCTTGCTTTGATCAGTACGCCAACCGTCCCAATTATCTCGATGTTTAGCTGTTCGGCAACGCGTCGTCCCTTCTTCTCGTCGATGATCAGCAACGGATTATCCGACTCGGTCGCAAGCGCTATCGAACTTGCTTCGCCAAGGTCGAGGCTGCGGATCTCAGGACGATTCAATGAGCGAGCCGACGGACTTTGAACATTTATCCACGCAGGATTCTGGCCGCCGATCTCATGGGCAACTTCCGGGGTTATGGTGATACGAGTGTAGAGCTTACGGAGAACTTCGACTTCCCCGATATTGTCCAACGCCATCAGGGCACTCGAATCCGCGATTACAACGGTGCGATTCATAGCCTCGCCAAATCACGCTTAAGTTCTTCTGCTGAATACTGAAATATGGAGACGCCGTACCGGCCAACCGACTCGATAAATTCGCGCTTCGTTATGCCGGCCAGATCAGCTGCCTGACCGGACGACAGCTCGCCCAGGTCAAAAAGCCGGGCCGCGACGATCATTTTTATTTCAGCGTCAGTGATCCTTACGTTTTCAGGAAATTGTAGCTCAACGGTAGAGGTCATAAACAGATTTTCCGCCTAATGCTGCCTTGTGTCAATAAATCAGACCAAATCGGCAAGGCCTTCAAGATTATCGATGACGTACTGGTCGTAAAACATTTTTAAGACTTTTCAGGAACAAACCAGAATTCCGCTCCGGCTAATCCTTTTCGTTTCAAGAAGAAGATTCGAAATCGTTTTCTTGGAATAAGAAAATCTTTCTGAAAAGTTTCCAACCAATTATCGACAAACGTTTTTCGATCTCTCTGGGAAGGGCCATACACGACCATGTGTCCAATAGAGCCAGGATTAGCAGTCAACAATTTGGCATAAAGACGCGGGACGAAGGTAGGGCAAATGCCTAATTCATCTTCGTAGCCAAACATAAAAGGGCTCGTTAAATCATATGCGGGTTCTATCCACTTCTTCCCGATGATAGGTGGCTCTGTTGCTCCGGTGGGAATAATCCAATAAGAAGTTTGAATCGATGTTTTTTCGTCTCCCAATACGAATGAAACCCGATCTTCCGTTTTTGCAAATTGAAATCTAGTGAAAATAAGTCTTCGTCGAACTTCGGCCATGTTAGATTTACCGATTTCAGGATGTATGACAACCAAGCCCTGGAAACCCGGCGAACCCAATATACGGTTGTGGAAGGAATCCGTTCTTGCCGATAGCTCTTCGCACGTCACCTTTCCAAATTCATCAACTGGGCTTGCCTTAGGAGTTTTCTGCCCGAAAACAACGGCCGCCATTAACACGATGATGATAGGAAATAGTTTTTTCATTGTTTCAACTCCGCGAATCGTGACGCCGTTGACGGTACGGTTTAGCGAATGGCTATAGCGCGGTACTTAGGGCGAAGTTTGACCTTGCAGGATTTCTAGGAACTCTACCGGAGAATAAACAGGTATCGGCGACTTCACAAAATCTTTCGTATTTCTGGTGACTACGGCATCTAGGCCAGTGGCAAGGGCCGACGCACATTGTACAGCATCTTCGTAATCCTTGAATTCAAGATCAAACGCGTCCTGTAGAATATCCTTGTCGGCAGTTGTTATTTCGAAGAGTCTAACCAACCGCCTGACTTCCTTGGCGGCATGTTCGCGGTTCTTCAGTTTTCGTCCCACATAGTAAGCGTTGACGGGAGTTATAGATGAGAGATAGCCGTCAAAATCCCCGTCGGCGACATGGAGAATGATCTTGGACGCATCCGCATGAAATGGGTGGCGTTCGAGTACGTAATCCAGGATAATGTTCGTGTCGATCAGAACCCGCATTTACCTATACTTTTCCTCAAGGTATTCGGCTATGATCTCGCGGTCTTCTTCCTTCGTCAACGGCATGTATTTCCCTTCCGGTTTGAATGTGCCTGACAGCGACATAGCTAACGCTTTTCTTTCATCGTGGCTGAGCGGGCGGCGAAACTTGTTTTCGCCGAGACTCTCGTCGCCATTTCGCACTAAACCGATAATTCTGGACGCGATTGTCCATCTCTCCTTTCGCGACAGCTTTTTGATCTCGTCAATTATTCCTTCCTGCGTCATCATAAGAACCTCAATTTTGAGTCATTATATCATTTTTTTATGTCACGATTTCACGATTGGCATGGCTATCTGGTCAAGCGATAAATC
>JBEBGA010000319.1:0-3514 GCA_040081695.1 Pyrinomonadaceae bacterium | reverse complement strand
GGCCGATGCTGGTCGGGTTTCTGATTCCGCTTGTGATCTGCCGTCGATGGCGCGATGCGGCACGCTATCTCGCGACGATGGCAATTGTGGGCCTAGCGTTCCTGCCGATGATCCTCTTTTTACGGTCTGAGCTGCACGCTCGAAGCACGGTCTTTATCGAGGACAGTTCCGTCATCTCCGGGCTCAAAATACTCTGGAACCACGTACTCACATTTCTGCTGCCGACCGAGATCTTTACGACCTACGTTACATCGCCCGCCGCGGTCGCGAGGTTATGGCTGATGCGCGCGCTTGTGGTTGTGGTCGCCGGTTTTACGCTCGCTCGACGGCGTCAGGTTTCCGGCCACACATTTGTTTTCGGTGCGATGGTTGTGACGATACTTGCATTTTTGCTTACCGCATATTTCACTGTCGGCAGTTGGCTGGTTCAGGTACGTCATGCGTCGCTCCTCTTTGCACCGCTGATCTTATTTTTCGTATCGCTGCTCAATGACCTTTTTAGCGAAGATGAGAAAGCCCGAAAAGTCTTCCGATTTGCAACCCCGGCGTTTGCGGCCGTTGTGCTAGCTTGTTTTGCTCATACGCTTTTTAATCTTTATCCGAATTTAACCAAGCGCGGCGATTGGGCACGCGTCGGGCAATTCATCGAAAAGAATGAGGCGCCAGATCAGCCGATCGTTATTTCGCATACGTATGACGCGATAGCCCTGCCTTACCATTACAGCGGCGTGAACCGGATCTTGCCCGATGAGCGGTATTTCGAGTTTGATTTCGGAAGCCCAACGCCGGAGTTTGTTTCAAAGCGAACCGCTTTCACGCTCTCAAAGATCCCCGCTGATTCACCCGAGATCTGGCTGTTAGTTAATGATGAGTGCGACACGCCGGGTATATGCGATTCATTCGAAGCATTTATCGCGGCAAATTATACGGTTGTGATCGAGCAAAATTTCTCCGGCCAAAAGGCGTTTCTACTGAAAAAACGTGGGTCTTGACCCACGCCTTTCGACAAAACTCACTTTCCTGTTATATTTGAACCACTATGGAAACGTCAGAAAAACCGGCCGTAAGATGTTCAAAATGTGACCGCGAAATGGACCATTACAATACATTTCTTTCGCCGACGAACGAAGAGGTCGTCGTCTGCTGGGAGTGTCTCGCACGCGAGGAAAAAGGCTTTAACGCAAAACGCGATTTTCGGCGTACGGCCCGCTCGGGTGTGATCGTCCGTTAGGTCACCAGTGGTAGGTGCCAATGACCTGCATTCCCACCGATTGCAGAAAAACTAGGGCTGCAAGCTGCAACCGTCCTGAGGGTTCCAGCGTAACTTCGTCAAAATAATATCCAATTGGAAAAAGTAGATACGGATAAATAAAGGCACACGCCCGTGCCGTCTCGCCCGTCCGCCATGCTCCTGCGGCGTACATTCCAAGCAGCGAAATACATCCCAAAACGGTCAATACGAGCAATGGCCGCTGCCGCAGTTCAGCGAGTGGACGAAGCCGAAAACTCGTCTTGAACCAGCGAACCAATAACACCAGCAAAAACGGCCCGAAAAAGAGGAGTATCTCGCCAATGTCTTCCAGCCGCGTCAAGAAATAAGCGCCCGGTTCGGCAAACAGCATAAAACCATTAGCGTTTTCGTGCAGCGACGCCGTTCGAAATGACTGCAATGCGTCGTAACCCGCAAGCAAGTAAAATAACAAATGGATCACGGCAACGCCGCCGATCACCATTGCCGAGCGCTTTATGCTCCGTCGTACGATCAGGTCAAAACCGGCCAGTACGGGCAAAATAAACAGGCTGACAAACGTGAGCAAAAACGAACCGGTCAGTAAAATGATCGCTCCGGCGATCGACCTGTACCCTTTCCCAAAGCAGCACATATAAAGAACGCCGGTCAAGAGTGCAACGATCAAGGCATCAAGCGAGGCGAGAAAATAGATCTGGACCGCCGGCAGCAGCACCAGCAAAAAAGACATGTAACTTGCCGTCTCGTCGCTTAGCTCCTCTCGCAATAAGCGGTAAAAAAAGAAAACCGTCGAGACCGTGGCGAGGATCATTATGACCAGTGCGATGATCGCCGGATCACGAAATAATTTTATTAGGTAATAAAATGTCAGCACCGCGCCCGGCGGATGCGTGTGGCCGTGCATATGCAGCGTGGGCTGTATTTCTTGATATCGGGAAAAAAAATCTACCGGATCGGTAATTTTGAGTGCGTCGTGATAGTAGGCTTGTCCGTCGGTCGAATTTGGTATGAGTGTGCCGGTGCGTGCATCTCCGGCGATCGGGGCGTAATAGCCGACATCGATGCCGTGGATAAAGTTCAACCCCGCTATCAAGACAACTCCAAACGCGATCGTCAGAACAATGTTAAAACGCTTGGCCTCATGCACGCGAACAAAGAGAAAAAACGCGGCCGTCACCGCCCCGGCGACTACGAGATCACGGATCGAGGGCAAACGCGGCCCGAAAATACTTATCGGCCAATAATACGCGCAGTCATACGCTACGATATGCTCACATGTGTAACGCATTATCCGCTGGATAAGCACGAACACTCCGGCAAAAATCGACCCATAGAGCACTGTTTGCCGCCATGTAAATAGACGTGAGATGTTATTCATAAGACCGGTCACCCTGATCGGTTTTGTAATGGGTATCGACCGCTATAAACTATCTGTACGTACGACTTGTTGGTTTTGGGCAATCACCTACGGAACAGATTTTATGATAAATAACGTGAAAGAACCATCCGGACATTGTTTATGGCAATACGAAAGATAACAGAGTATCCGGGCGAGGTACTTGGCCAAATGGGAAAGCCCGTGACAGAATTTGACGGCGAGCTTGCCGCGCTATGCGCCGATATGTTTGACACGATGTACGACGCCGAGGGTGTAGGGCTTGCGGCACCCCAGATCGGTCTCAATTTGCGGCTGTTTGTTATGGATTGCGAGGGGATCAAGCTCATCGCCGCAAACCCCGAGATCATCGCGACCGATGGCGAGCAGTCCAGCCAAGAGGGCTGTCTTTCTGTCGGTAAAGTTCCGGCCGTTGTTGTCCGCCCGATGAACGCGACGCTCAGGGCACAGGACGAGCACGGCGAGTGGTTCGAACGCGAAGCCAGCGGCTACGCCGCCCGCGCATTCCTACACGAAACCGACCACTGCAACGGCACGCTATTTATCGATCACCTGCCAAAACTACGACGTGAGATGATCCTCAAGCGGTTCAAAAAAGAAAAGAGCTGGAAATAAGGCGGAAGCATGACCGGTAGGGAGTGTGCAGGTCTGCGATTAAGAACACCCTCGCTACCGCTCAGGTTTCTGCCATAAGGCTCGATAGACAGGCAGATCTCTACCCTCAACCGAGATCTCTCTCTCGGTCTTTAACGGAAACGGATTGTCACTCGTCTCGATCTCACTCAATCTCTCGTCTGCTCTAAATAACTCAAACATTTCCTCAGCCAAAAACTCTATGTCGGTCTGAACAAATATCTTGCCGCCGGGTG
>JBEBGA010000044.1:0-13166 GCA_040081695.1 Pyrinomonadaceae bacterium | reverse complement strand
TCTCCTTAGATCAACTTCCCGAGTTAGCTACGGCTTTTTCTTGACCTTATCCACAAGTTCCAGCCATTTACTGCTTTCTTTCTTGGCCTTGTCGATCGCGCCGTCAACCTTGCTTGGCTTTTTGCCCTTGCCGGTCTCCTGACCCTTTTCCTTAGCTGGAGTGTCGTCCATCACCTCGCCCTCAGCCGGCCCACCAGACGGTTCTCCACCCATAAAATTAGCCGCCGAGCCCTCGATGACTATCTTGTAAGTACCGGGGTTCCCCGCGCCGTTCCCGTAGCTAATCCCCTTTATTCGAATAATGACGTCCTGTTTTTTGGTGATGGTCACAGTCGTAAAGGCCTGTTCGCTGCCGCCCTTGACGGCTTCGGCGGTCATGTTCGAAAGGATCGGTTTAGAGCCCGCGCCGATGAGATCGAGCTTGGCTCCGGCATTGGTCTTGGTGCCAGCAACCTCGAAAGTGATGGTCAGCTGTCCTGGTTTCGCCATAAATTTATAGAAATATTCGTCATCGGTGCCGGCAAAATCGTCGGAGATGTCGCCACTTGTCATGTATCCACTGTCCATCAGGCCGTCCTGGCTCGCTGCCCTTTGTCCGAAATGCGGTATCGTGAATAAAATTAAAAGTGATCCAACCGCTACGGCGGTCTTTAACAAAGTTCGTGTCAAATGAGTATTCATATTTATATCTCCCGAAAAGTTCTTAATTGGAGGTCTTTAATATGCCGGTCACGGCTATACCGTCGATGGTGCCTTTGAACGATTTTCCGTCCACTACAACTTCGCCAGCTCTGGGGGAATTTGCAGGGTTCCGAGGAACTAAGATAAAGCGGAGTATCGTCCCGTTCACAGTCGCGTCTTGCAAGTCGAAGGTCCCTTTGGGGGTTCGGTAAACGCCGGTGACCGCCTTACCGGATTGCTTGAGTTCCATAGAACCTTTAGGTCCGGATTCGTCAACGGTCCATGTTCCGCCATACGATCCCATCTTCTTTCCGCCGAATCCCATCATCTCGGAGCTGCGAGTGCCTTCCCATCGTGTTCCCTCGACATCGGGGTCCTTTCCGGTATTGAACCATCCTCCAAACGACTCTCCGCTTGTACTGATATAGAACTGGCCGCTACCGCTTCCCGCATCCGATTCCCAAGTGAATCGCAAAACTCTTTCTAGTACAGTTCCTTCGATCGAACCGTTCTGATCCGGGTACCTGCCGATAACCTTGTTCCCGTCCTGAACGATCGCAAGCCGGGTGTCACGAAAACCCAGCTTCGTGTCCCAGGTACCCGCGAACGACGATGGCGGAGCGGGCACGTATGTTTTCCATGGGCGAGTTACAGGCGTAGGCTTGATCGAGGTCGCACTGCCGGTAAAACCTGTCCCGTCGTCGTTCAACGTGAATTCTCCGGTTCCTTCATAACCGCCGTCCTGTGTCCATTTAAAGGTCAACTTGTTACCGGTCACCAAACCGCCAAAGATCTTGCCGTTGCGGGGCGAATAGCTGCCGGTGACCTTGTTGCCGGTCTGCGTCAATCGCACCGTATATTTGGTCGCGCTCCCGACAACCGTTTCCCATGTACCGCCAAACGACGCGGTCTTCTTCCCACCTTGGGCGTAAGCTGAAACTGTTAGCAAAGCTACGACTGTGACAAGAAATAGAGCACACGGCTTAAGCACGACATCTATGATTTTTACAACTTGTAACATTGATCCTCCGTCAGTATTTATGGAAGAGCCTTGCCAAGACCAAACCCGAAACCAATCGACGAACTTGCAAGCACCTTGCCTTCGGCCACGATCTCCACGGTGAGTTTCATTTTGTTGGGATTGTCTGCCTTGAGGTTAAAGGCCCAGTTCGGAACAAACAGCTTTGTGTCGGGATAGGTTGTATTGGCGTAGGGCGAAGTAAAAGTGGTTAAAACTAGGATTTTCCGGTCAACCTTGTACACATAGCCCTTCGACTTGAACAGCATGACATCATTGTCCGCACGCTCAACGTACACCTGCACCGAACCGTACACTTTAAGAGCATTCTTTAACTTATACTTAACGTGGACACGTATTCCCGTTTCGTCTTTCACCTTCACATCACGATCCAACCAAAGCTTTTCGATGGTCGCCTCGATTTGTGCCGACACCATTGATGTGGCTAGTAAGACCAATGTCGTAAAGACAAACGCTTGGATCGATCTGTTTATTAGATTTCGGCTCATTTTTTTCACTTCCATAAAGTTTCGAGCGGACATTGAGGAAACGGGAAAAACCTTTGTATTTCGCCCGCACTGCGCTAAGATGCCTGTATCGTTACCAGAGATAAGGAGCCGAAACGCGTCCTCAATTAGCTGTCCGCTCATGTAGAGAATTTAGGCGGGAGCTGAATAAATGTCTTTGGATTTAACATTAAAAAATCGTGAATTTAACTTAAAAGTGGCTAACTCCAGTGGGCACACAGTTTATGAGTTCGAAGATTTTCGCCTTGATGCCGCGACGCGGCTTCTTTATCATGGCGGCGAACAGATAGACCTCACGCCAAAGGCAGTTGAGACGCTGATCGCTCTCGTCGAAGGCGAAGGAAACGTCATCAGCAAAGACGATCTGATGCAAAGGATCTGGGCCGATACCGTCGTCGAAGAATCGAATCTTGCTCAATATCTTCACGTCCTGCGAAAAACGCTCGGCGACACTAGCGACGGAAAACCCTACATCGAAACACTAAAGCGTCGCGGGTATCGTTTTAACGGCACAGTACGTCTTGCTAAAAATGAGATTGGCTCTGCAAAACATGCGGAAGCCGCAAAAGAAGTAACTGAGCCGCCGGCCGCACAACCGAAAAACACAAGCTCATCACCTCGCGGCAATGTTCGAGTGATAGGCAATGTCGCAGTTGACCTCGACCCGGGACAAGAGATCGAGCGTGCGGACAATATATATACCGTACCCGGATGGGTCCGTGAACCCGCGATCGACACGCCGCCGCCCGTTACTCCGACACGTCCAAAATGGCTGTTGCCTGTTGCAATCGTGATCTTGGCAGTTGCGTCAGTTGGGGCAGCTGTCGGGATTTACAAATTTTCTACGAGAGGGCAGACGGTCGAGTCACGCAGCATTCCGTTTCTCGGATCGGATATGACGCGGATCACAACGACCGGAAAGTCTAAATATGTAGCAGTCTCACCGGATGGCCGCTACGTCGCTCATATCGTCGGCGGCGAGGACGGCGAGAGTCTCTGGGTTCGTCAGGTCGCCGTGGCGAATGACTTGCAGATCGCCCCTGCTGCTCAACGTTCTCTCGTATGGGTCACATTCTCGCCGGACGGTAATTTTGTTTACTACCTCGCGTTGGAACGAGACAAAGGCAGTACGGAATTGTTTCGCGTTCCCGTCCTTGGCGGGCCTACGCTCAAGGTCGCTCACGACATCGGTGCTCCTTCCTTTTCGCCTGACGGAACCAAGGTTGCGTATATGATGCAGCGGTCTGAGGAAACAAGGGTGATCGTGGCGAGCACCGACAGCCTGAGCGAGACGATGCAGATACCCCGCCAAGCTCCGGATTTCATGATGCCGAGCGAGGTCAAACTCGCTTCGCGCAAAGAGCCGGATTATCTAAATGCCTTTTGGTTTTCACCGGCGTGGTCGCCGGATAGTAGGAGTTTGGCATTTCCAGTGGCACAGGGTGATGAAAAAGGCCGCTACGAAACTGTGCTTGCGGTTGATGTCGACACAGGAGCCGAACGCAAACTAACAGACACGCGCTGGCAGCAGGTCGGTCAGCCGCAATGGCTCGCAGACGGACTTGTACTAACCGCATCAGAATCATCGACCGCTCCGCAGCAGCTTTGGCATATTTCGCTGCCGGACGGCACAGCCACGCGCGTCACGCGCGACGTTAACAATTACCAAAACCTCAGCCTTACATCCGACGGTAAAACGCTGGCCATAATTCAGAATCACGCGGTCTCGAATATCTGGACGGTTGGCTCGGATGGTTCGGCAGCAAAACAAGTCATCTCCGAGGCTGGTCTGTTCAACGAGATAATCTGGCTGCCCGATGGTAGGATCGCTTACACGTCAAATGCCGGTGGCACCTCCGACATCTGGACGGTGGACGCCGACGGAAAAAATCTTCGGCAGCTCACCGTTGGTGCGAATGCAAGACTCGGACTTGCCGCGACGACAGACCAAAAACACCTCATCTTTTCCGCCGAACGTAACGGCAAATATAACCTCTGGCGGATCGGCATCGACGGCTCAGGCCTCACGCGGATTACAAGTGGCGACGGCGAATACTATCCGCAGTGCACTCCTGACGGGATGTGGATCGTGTATCAGTCAGGCGGAAATTTCCCAACTCTTTGGAAACTACCGATCAGCGGTGGCGAAGCGATGCAACTGACAAAGACAACAGCATCTCGGCCCTCGCTTTCGCCCGATGGCAGATTCATTGCATATCATTATTTGGACTCGAGCTTTAAACCATCTCGATGGGGGATCGGGATCAGCGGAACCGAGGACGGCACACGCGTGAAGCGTTTCGATTTTTCAGCGACAGTCGTCGAACGTCTTGTAAAATGGACGCCTGACGGAAAAAACATCGCATTTCTCAACAGCCCCAACGGCGTTCCAAACATTTGGCTGCAGCCGATCGACGGCGGCGAACCAAAACAGCTGACCGATTTTCCGTCGGACAACATAATAGCCTTTAACTGGAATGCTGATGGCAAACAGCTAGCGGTAATTCGCGGCGTCGAAACAAGCGATGTGTTATTGATAAACCGTTCGTCCTCAAAATAGCGGTCTTGTTTTTGATCACTCGCCAAAGATCAGTTTGTGGCCGTCACAGTCTGTGATCTCGATCTCGGTGCAGTTGTAAACGCGCTTTGTCGGTGGATAAGGAACCTCAACGCCCGCCGCGATCAGTTCGTCATAGAGAGCCTGAACATCCGCAACGAAAACATACGCCTCCATACTGCCGCAGCGGATATTTTCGTTGTTAACGGTCGCGTCGGTGTCGCCACGGCCGAAATGTATCTCTACATTCCCGCGACGGACGATGCAGTAAACAGGCGGCTCTTCGAAAAAGTAACCGAGGATCTCAAATCCGAGATTATCCCGATACCATTCCGCCGTCCGCCGGACGTCCGGCACTACAAATTGCGGAGCTATTGCTTTTAAGTTTCCGTCTGACATCTAACCGCCGGTCATCATCAACCCTATGTCTTCGGTCGAGGTGGTTTTTGGGTCAACCTCGCCAACGATCTGGCCTTCGCGGATGACGAGCAGGCGATCGGCGAGTGCAGTTACTTCTTCGAGTTCTGCCGAAACAAGCAGCACGGCGGAACCGGCATCACGCAGGCCGATCAGTTTGCGGTGGATAAATTCGATCGCACCGATATCAACGCCGCGTGTCGGTTGGGAAACAAGCAGTAGCTTTGGATCGAGGTCAAATTCGCGGCCGATGATCAGCTTTTGCTGATTACCACCCGAAAGAGATTTCGCCGAAAGCTCGGCGTTTGGCGGGCGAACGTCAAAATTCTCGATGATCTCGGAAACGCGTTTATTGATCACCGCCGAATTCATAAAACCCGCTCCGGCAGCGACCGGCGGCCGGTAATGCACGCCGAGGATCGAATTTTCGGCAAGGTCGGAATCAAGCAGCAATCCGCGTTTATGCCGGTCCTCAGGGATGTGGGCGATGCCAAGCTCTTTTAACTGGCGGGCGGATTGATTTGTGACATTTTTGCCAGCGAATTCTACCGTGCCGCCTGTGGCTTTGTTCAGTCCCGCCAAAGCCTCGATCAATTCTGTCTGGCCGTTGCCTTCGATACCCGCGATGCCGACGATCTCGCCCGCTCGAACGACGAACGAAACGCCGTTAACCGCAGAACCGTGATTGCCTGTGACCTTGAGATCTTTGACCTCAAGCACCGTTGCCTGCGGCTCGGCATCGGTCTTTTCGACACGCAGCAGCACGTCACGCCCCACGATCATTCGCGCAAGGTCTTTGGCAGTCGTGTCCGCGGTCATCGTGTGCCCGACGGCTTTGCCGTCACGCATAACCGTGACCTCGTCCGAGATCGCGAGCACCTCGTCGAGCTTGTGCGTGATAATGATGATGGTTTTACCCTGCTCCTTCATTCGCCGAAGGATCGAGAAAAACTCCTCAACCTCTTGGGGCGACAAAACGGCGGTCGGCTCGTCCAAAATCAGCAATTTGGCGTCGCGATAAAGAGCCTTGAGCAGCTCGACCCGCTGCTGCTGGCCGACCGACATATTTTCGATATACTCGTCGGGCCTGACACCAAGCCTAAGCTCGTTTGAAAGGGCGAGCAGGTCACGGTTGGCTTTTTCGATATCGAGGTTCACCGCCGATCCCGTCTCCGCCCCGAGCACAATATTCTCAGCCGCCGTCATCGTATCAACCAGCATAAAATGCTGATGCACCATGCCGATACCCAGGGCTATCGCGTCGTGCGGGCCCCTGATATCGACCTTGTTGCCGTCGACAAGGATCTCGCCGCTGTCAGCTTTATAAAAGCCGTACGCGATCCGCATAATGGTCGATTTCCCCGCACCATTTTCACCAACAATCGCGTGGATCGTACCCTTTTCAACCTTGATCGAAACGTCGTTATTGGCTGTTACGTTTCCAAATGTTTTCGTGATGTTTCTTAATTCGAGCATGATTATTTAGCCATCGCATCAGTAACTTTGATCTCACCCGCAACGATCTTTCGTCGGGCTTCTTCCGCTTTTGCGATCACGTCCGCCGGGATCAGAGGTTTGTTGTTGTCGTCCATGGCGTAGGCGACACCGTCTTTATCGAGGCCAAATACGTGGAAGCCGCCTTCGAATTTGCCGCCTAGAACCTCTACGATGACGTTGTAACATGCATTATCGACACGCTTGACCATCGATGTGAGCACAAATCCCGGCTTAACGCCGTTTTGGTTAGAGTCGACACCGATGACGAATTTGTTGGCTTGTCCGTTCGAATCGCGGCCGTATTGCTCGACCGCATCAAACGCCCCAAGACCCGAGTTACCCGCCGCCGTAAAGATCACATCCGCACCTTTCTCGATCTGTGCAAGCGATAGCTCTTTGCCCTTGCCGGGGTTGTTCCACGCGCCGTCGGTCACCCCCACGTAGTTGTCGATGACCTTGATATTTGGATTAACGGACTTTGCACCTTCCTCGTAACCGGTCTCAAACCGGTGGATCAACGGTATGTCCATACCGCCGAGAAAACCGAGCACACCGGTCTTTGATTTCGAAGCGGCGATCACACCGACCAGATAAGATCCCTCATGCTCACGAAACACTAGCGACGCAACGTTCTTTTTCGGCGTCTTGCCGTCGGCCTCAAATATGACGCCGTCAACAATGGCAAATTTGATGTTCGGATAATCGTTTGCGACCTTTTGCATGATCGGGCCTTGAGCAAACCCGACGCCGAACACGAGGTCAAAATCCTTTTCCGCAAACGCCCGCATCGCCGGTTCGATCGATGTCGGATTGCCGGGTTCGACATCATAGAGACAGATGTCGAGTTCCTCTTTGGCACGTTTGACGCCTTCCCACGCGGCCGCGTTAAATGAACGGTCGTTCTTGCCGCCGATATCAAAAACGATGCCGACCTTGATCTTACAGCCCTCGCGTTTTGCTTCGGCCTGTTTTGCACACGAAGTGGCAAACATTGCCGCCGCGACAATAATAATGCTCGACAAGATAGCTCTGAGTTTCATAACCGTTTAGACCGTCGCCTTTATCAATTTGGTTGTCTTGGGGATTTCCTTGCCTATTTTATACGCATTTCGCAATTTTTCGCTAATCAGATCGGCCTGACTTTGCTTGCGGCAATAAACAACGCCGAGCGTGTCGCCTTTTCGAACGCGGTCGCCGATCTTTTTGGCACACGAAAACCCGACGGCATGATCAACTCCGTCCTCTGCCTTGACCCGCCCGCCGCCAATATCGCAGACCGCACGCCCGACCGCAAATGTATCGACTTCGGTAAGATATCCGGCCGATTCCGCAGTGATAGCAACCTCTTTTAATGACTTTGTAAGCAGCTTTTCGGGCTTATCGCAAACCGTAGGATCGCCGCCCTGCAGTTCGATATTACGGCGAAACCGCTCAAGTGCCTCACCGGAATCCAGCACTTTCTTAATTCGTAATTTTGCATTGTCAATCGTTTTATCGATCTTGCACTGAACGAGCATATTCGCCGTCAGGTCGATCGAAAGATCAAGCGTCTCCTGCATCAGCGCATCGCCCTCGCCCCGCAAGATCAGCAAGCACTCATAAACCTCATGAGCGTTCCCGACATATTTCCCAAGCGGCTGACTCATGTCGGTGATCAGCGCCTGCGTGTTAACGCCAAACGCCTTGCCGGTCGCACACAGCTCGGCGGCGAGCTTTTTTGATTCGCTAAATTTTTGGATAAAAGCACCCGAACCAGTCTTAACGTCGAGAACGAGCGCGTCCAATCCCTCGGCGAGCTTTTTCGACATTATTGACGCCACTATAAGCGGAATATATGGCACAGTTGCGGTTGCATCACGCAATGCATATAGCTTTTTGTCGGCCGGTGCGATCTGCTTAGTTTGGCCGATCAGCCCAAATCCGCAAGCTTTCATCACGGTCTTAAGCTTTGCAAATGAGAGATTTACGTTGTATCCGGGAATCGATTCAAGCTTATCAAGCGTGCCGCCCGTATGCCCGAGCCCACGTCCCGACACCATTGGAACCGCCACGCCGCAAGCGGCAGCTATCGGTGCAATTATCAATGAAGTCTTGTCGCCAACGCCGCCGGTCGAGTGCTTGTCAGCCTTAGGAGCGTCGATGTCAGAGAGATCCATTATTGTCCCCGAATTGAGCATCGCACTCGTGATCGCGGTTTGTTCACGGCGATTCATCCCGTTAATAAACATCGCCATTACGAGAGCTGTAATCTGATAATCCGCCCAGCCGCCATCGCAAACGCCATCGATAAAGATGCCGATCTCCGCGTCAGACAGCGATTTGCCGTCACGTTTTTTTGCGATTATTTCCTGTGGACGCATAAAATTGGTAAATCAATCTTAACGCAGAGACCGCTGAGAACGCAGAGAAAATTGGGAAATTTTGCCGCAGATCTTCGCAGATAACGCAGATCTGAGAAATCAGGTTGTTATTACCCTCTTTCCCTAATTCTTTTTCGGATCCGCGTCATCTGCGTTAATCTGCGGCAAAAAGTCTTCCGCGTCTTCTTTGTATAAAAGCACAATTGCCTGAGCCCGCACCGCGCGACGCTCACCGATCGCATCGACCTTTTCGCCGGTCTTTGCTTTAATGCTAACTTGATCGATATCGACCTCAAGAGCGGCGGCAAGATTAGCTCGCATCGAGTCGATATGCGGCCGGAGCTTTGGTAATTCCAGATCGATGACCGTGTCCATGTTTGCAATCGAATAACCTTTTTCCTTTATCAGTCCGACCGCGTAATTGACGAACTGCGAACTCTCAGCATTTCGCCAACGCTCTTCCTCATTCGGAAAATGCGTTCCCAGATCACCAAGCGCCAGAGATCCCAATACCGCATCCGCCGCAGCATGCATCAAAACATCAGCATCCGAATGCCCGTCACCCCCGAGGTCAGACTCTATCCGCACACCGCCAAGTATCAGCGGCATCCCCGCAACGAGGCGATGTATATCTGTGCCAAAACCAATTCTAAACATATGTAACTTGCCGCCCGCTCACGCAGGCGGTTCTGACAAAAATATTTCCGCTAGCCGAATATCACCAGGACGCGTGATCTTGATATTTCGCGAACTGCCTTCGATGACCGCGATCTCGACACCGAGTTTTTCGACGAGATAACACTCGTCAGTCACGTTGTCACCCAGGTCTGCGTTAGCGAAAGCTCTCTTTAGAATATCGTAGCGAAAAGCCTGCGGCGTCAACGCCCGCCGCAATTTGCTGCGGTCGATCGTGACAGCGATCTTGCCTTCAGATATCTCTTTTATTGTATCAGTGACCTCAGCGACGAGACACGCGGCTCCGGTTTCATCAGCTTTTTGGATAGTTTGCGTGATCTCATCAATCGCCACCAGCGGCCGAGCTCCGTCGTGAATAGCCACGACATTTGCCGTCGCAGCATCGATCGCGTCGAGTCCGTTTTTTACGGATTCGGCGCGGGTTGAACCACCGGTAACGATCGACCGAATCTTTGAAATTTCAGATTCAAAATTTGAAATTTGGAATTCCTCGCGTCCCGCATCTGACAAAACCAGCACGATCTCATCCACAGCCGGACAATCCTCAAATCGCTCTAAAGTGTGTATTAATAACGGTTTGCCAAGGATGTGGGTGAATTGTTTTGGCTGGTCGGACGAAAATCTTGAGCCTGTTCCGGCAGCAACGATGATGGCGGTATTCATAGTGAACAGTGAATAACTAACAGTGAACAGTGAAGAGAAATTTGTGATCGTTCGGACCTATTCCACTGTTCACTATTCACTGTTCCCTGTTCACTTTCTTATTCGATCTCTTCGATGATCGTCGTCTGACGCAGTTCACGCGTTGCTTTGCGAAAACCCAGCGACCGCGAATCGTGTATGCTGAACGAGCTTTCCGTCGTCTGTGTAGCCTGAGCGGTCGGTGTAGTTTGCGGCGGAGCCTCGTCGCGTTCTTCCCACAATCGGCCAAATATCATCTTGCCTGCGGTAGTTTGCAGCACGCTGGTGACGGCGATGTCGGCGGTTTTGCCGATAAGTTTGCGGGCATTATCGACCACGACCATGGTGCCGTCATCGAGATACGCGACGCCTTGATTGTATTCTTTGCCCTCTTTCAGGATAAAGACCCGCATCGCTTCGCCGGGCAGCACGACCGGTTTGACGGCGTTGGCAAGCTCATTGATATTGAGCACCTCGACGCCGCGAAGCTGCGATACCTTGTTCAAATTAAAATCATTTGTGACGATCACCGCGTCAAGCTGGGCACCAAGCTCGATCAGCTTGAGATCGACCTCTTTGACCGCCGGGAAATCTGTTTCGACGATTTGCACATCGAGCTTGCTGTTGTTACGTAGCCGCTGGAGCATGTCGAGCCCGCGGCGGCCGCGTTGGCGTTTTGACGAATCAGCCGAATCGGCGACCTGTTGTAACTCAGCAAGTATAAAGTGCGGGATTATGAGCGTTCCGCCCAAGAAACCTGTTTCGGCAACATCGGCGATTCGCCCGTCGATTATCACTGACGTATCAAGGATCTTAAAATCCTGCTTTACATGCTTGTCGCTAAAGATGCCGCCGAGTGCCGACAGATCGAGATAATCCCCTTTTGCCGCACCGACCATCAGGCCAATGTAGCCCATAAAAAAGGCTAGCGAGATTGTTAGAAATGTCTGCATCTCAGCTGATACGGCAGCTTCTTTTTGGATGGAGATCAAGACTCCGATGAGAAATGCCCCGACAATACCCAGTATGGAACCAACCGCAGCACCGATCAGCGTCTTTAGCGACGCCCTGCGAACACGCATCTCAAAACCGATAATGATAACGCTGATCACCGCTCCGAGCCCCGCCGATAAAAGCCGACGCGTGGTTTCATCGCCAATATTCACCAGGCCAAAACGCTGCGTGCGCTCAAACGGATTGAGCAGATAGCCCAGCAAAATGAGCAATCCCACAAACGCGACCCGTAATATCAGAATATCAGCCTTCATCGTTTGAAATTTTAGCACGAAAGACCGCCCGTGCGTCAAAACTAACTGCATCGACGCGGTTAAATACTTTATTTTCTCTACCTTAACAAAGACCGATTCGAGCACCGATTTCAGACAAAATCGGCGTGATTTTCTATCCGACACGCATCTGTTGTATCCTTTTCACTCAAATGGCAAAACTACCCGCAACGATATTTGTCTGCCAAAACTGCGGCAGCCAGTCGCGTAAATGGCTCGGTCAATGTCCCGACTGCGAAGAGTGGAACACGCTCGTCGAAGAGCGTTTTCGCGCAGCCGCTCAAACAAAAGGTGCGGGCAGCTTTTCCTCGCAATTCTCAACCTCGCCAATCGCCTACGACACCATCGAATCACAGGACGACGCCCGCACAACGACAGGCATCGACGAAATGGACCGCGTACTAGGCGGCGGCATCGTTGCGGGTTCGCTCGTACTCATCGGCGGAGCTCCGGGCATCGGTAAATCGACCATCGTTATCCAGATGGCCGATAAGCTTGGGCAAAGCGGCATAATGGTCCTTTACGTCTCGGGCGAAGAGTCCGAACGTCAAATAAAAATGCGTGGCGAGCGTCTTGGCATCGCCGCTGAGAATCTCTTTTTGCTGCCCGAAACGAATCTGCAATCGATCCTCGCCGAGACCGCCAAGATGAAGCCCGATCTCGTCATCGTCGATTCGATCCAAACGGTCTTTAGCGAAAAGATCGAGTCTGCACCGGGCAGCGTAAGCCAGGTGCGCGAGGTCGCGGCTCAGTTCATGATGTTTGCCAAACAGACCGGCACGCCCGTTTTCCTCACCGGCCACGTCACCAAAGAAGGCTCGATCGCCGGGCCGAAAACGCTTGAGCATATCGTCGACACGGTCCTATATTTCGAAGGCGACCGCCACCACAACCACCGTATTATCCGCGCGACCAAAAACCGTTTTGGAGCCGCAAACGAGATCGGTGTTTTCGAGATGACCAACGCTGGGCTAGTTCCCGTCAGCAATCCGTCGGAGCTGTTTTTACAGGAGCGGCCCGAGAACGCCACCGGATCCGTCGTCACCGTTTGTATGGAAGGCACGCGACCGATGCTGGTCGAGGTGCAAGCACTCGTGAGCGGGACAAAATTTGGCAGCGGACGGCGAATGACACAGGGGTTTGATCACAACCGGGCTTCGCTGCTCATCGCCGTCCTCGAAAAACAACTCGGCTTTCAACTCGCGGGCGATGACGTATTCGTCAATGTCGCAGGAGGTATGGAGATCGACGAACCCGCCGCCGATCTCGGCGTCCTCGCCGCCATCGCATCAAGCTTTCGCAATCTCCAAGTCCCGCCCGAAACAGCCGTCTTTGGCGAAGTCGGCCTAACCGGCGAGATCCGCGGCGTCCTCCAAGCCCAAGCCCGCGCCCGCGAAGCCCAAACCCTCGGCTTTAAAAAGCTGATCCTACCGGAATCGAATAAAA
>JBEBGA010000043.1:0-13185 GCA_040081695.1 Pyrinomonadaceae bacterium | reverse complement strand
GGATACGGTTTAACGCGAGATTTTTCTGACCGATCTTTCCGGTCGAGATCTTTGCGTCAATAAAGAACGGCGTGAAAAAGTTGGCCTGGTCGGCGTCGCGGTGATAATTGAGCAGCGGAGCGAAACGCAGATCGAGGACTCCGTTGTTTGTTCGCTGTCTTACGGTTCGGGGCCCGACCTTAACATTATCGACCGAACTCGTGAACGAAAGCGCGAGGTCAAGGTTGGTCTTTAGCTCTCGCAGTCCCATATTTTTGTCGCTCAGACCGGTCACCGGATCTGCTTTCTTTATTGAAGTGCCGGTCTGCGTGTTGAGCAGTCGCCCGGCAAGCTCGCGCGGAGCGTCTTTTGCAAAGACCACCTCAAGATCGTATTTTCCGACGGGAAAATTCTTGTCGGTGACGAGAATGACGTCGATCGTATGGCCGCCTTCGGTCTGGCGGACTCCTGTAGGTGCCACACGCATCGCGACGACCTTATAGACCAGCGGTTCGTTGTTAGGAATAGCCTGTGTTTGCGGTTCGACTCTGATGGTAGCGACGCCGTTGGGGCTGACGGTTTTTGGGTCAAGCCATAAATACATCTCGCGAATGCGGTCCTCAACATAGTCCCGAGCTTCGGGGCTAAGCGTTTCAAATGCCTGTGCAAGCTGGATCGTGACCTTGATCTCGCCATTGGGACGACCCTCGATGCGGGTGCGAAATTCTTCACGTCTTTCCGAGCTGTAAAGCGTGCGGACCTCGGGCTTATCCTTGGCAAACATCTCGTTGACCCTGATCATCTGCCCGATCTCGCCGCGTTTCGTGTCCGATATAAAATAGCCAAGCTCATATTTCGCCGTGCTGGAACCGGCGGCAGTGCGATATCTAAATTGCAGCTTGCCGTCCGCTGAGACGATCTTGCAGATCTCCCCTCGTGCCGGAGCCGGGCCGCAATCGGCGACATTATCTTTGTTTACAATGAGCTTCGAGACCTTTGATTCTTCTAGGTATATCTTGACGGCGACCTCACTACCGGGGACAATTTGGGCGGCGACAGTTGCCTCAATGACCGCCGTATCGCCATCCTGCCATACGACTGCCGAGGCCTTTTCGTCGGGGCGTTGTGCCGTTAAGGTCATGCAGAAAATAAGTACCGGCAAGACCAGTAAAAATGATCTCGAAATTAGCTCTTTCATATTGTTAACGGGAAAACTAGAAGACTATTTCAGTTGTGTTGCTGTCGCGGGTGGCCGTGTGCATCAGCTCAAGCGCGGTCTTGCATTTGGTCAGGCTCGTCACGCTGTCCTCGAGCCGCTGTTGGGCGGATCTGGTCATCATCCTGTTCGCTGTCCTCAGCACATTTGCGGTTGTGTCGCTGATCTTTTGTTTCGAGACCGAGTCGTTGTTGCGATAAAAATCCCCGACCAACAGATCGATCCATTGGTCTTTGTCCCAATCTCTGTCTTTGAGGATGCTCATCTTGTCACTCATCAAGCGAGCCTTGAGCGCGGCCTTTAAGGTTTCAGGAGTGATAACAACGGGCGGCGCCGAATTTGCCGCATTTGCAGTACTGTTAAGCGTATTCGCTGCAGTATTTGCATAATTTGCGTTACCACTCGCATTGACCGGTTTGTTGGCATTGGCGTTCATGGCCGAATTGTTGGATGCGGCCTCGCCACAGCCCGAAATCAAGACACCCGCGCTGAATATCGCGATAAAGATCGCCGGTGAATAAAGCCTTGAGAGCAGCGTGTTGATCCGCATTTATTGTTCCTTGCTGAAGAGTATTTTTTTCAAGGTTAAGATACTGCAAGTGGTGTAATTTTGCAAGAGTTTTTGGGATGGCTTGACGGAACACAGTTGGCAAGCGTTAGGAGGTGACAAGTGTGCTCACAGCCTTAGAAAAGCTTTCAGGGTCGATCGCAGGGTACTTGTACAGATAGGGTTTGATCTCCTGAAATAGGGCCAGGAGTTTTTGACGATCCAACATTCCGTCTCCCAGCATTGAGGCAACATCGTGAACATCTTGGTCGTGACCGCGCTCGATCTTGGATAATGCCTGACTATACGGGTCGTAATGAAAAAAGCATACTGTACCCTCCCGACCAATGTATTCGCAGCGATCTTGCCAGCCTGGAAGTTCGGGAATGAAGTCTGACGGAGCAGCCAACTCAATGTTCATGTTGAGCAGCTCTTTGATCTCAGGTATTGCACGATAAAGTTCGTCCGGCTCAGGTTCAAAGCGGAGGTCTATATCCATCGTCATCTCCCTCCAACCGTGCATAACGGCGGTCGATCCGCCTGTAAAATACACGCGAACTTCGGTACGGGTTCGCCGTCCGAATAGGCGCATAAATTCGATTATCTTTTCTTTACTGGCTAGCTCGCGCATTCGGCTGCTCTTTCGTAGCTTACTAATCGGCGTATCCACGCGTTGTATTGGGAATGTGCCCCGTCAGAATCATCTTTACTGAGAAGTGCATAGAGTCGATGCTCGGGCGTGGGGAATGTAGCGTCCGGGATCATGAGACCAGTTCGCCGAAGCCTTGGAGCTCCAATGGACACGAGTAGCGATGGGATGGTCTCCAAACCTTTTGAAAGGTCTTCGATGCCTTGCATAACAATGTCTTCGCCGGGTTTCATCATTTGCAATCTTAACCGATTTTCCAATGAAAAAGCACACGCAAATTACGTGTGCTTTTACCTATAAACTATCTGCTTAACGCTTACGCAGCGGCTTCGACGACGACTTTCGGTGCCAATTCAGGGGCTCCGGCGGCGTAGACGCTGATGAATTTGCCTTTGCGGCCTTTGTCTTCGAATTTGATAAAGCCTTCGATCAGCGAAAACAGCGTGTCGTCTTTACCGCGTCCGACGTTGTTGCCCGGCTTCCACTTGGTGCCGCGCTGACGTGCGATGATATTGCCGCCGAGAACGTGCTCGCCGCCAAATTTTTTGAGTCCGAGCCGCTGTGCGTTTGAGTCGCGGCCGTTTCTGGATGAACCTACACCTTTCTTATGTGCCATATCGTTAGTTATGAGTGGTGAGTGCTGAGTGGTGAGTGAAAAGCCTTTTCTTAAACTAATCACTTATCACTAATAACTCGTCACTAAATTTTCTCTATCTTGATTTCCGTAAAGCCTTGTCTGTGGCCTTGTTTGCGTTTGTACTGTTTGCGGCGTTTCTTTTTGAAAACAATGATCTTTTCCGCTTTGCCGTGGCCGACGACGGTCGCTTTGACCGTGGCAGCGCCGACCTTGTCGCCCAGGACAAGAGCTTCGACTTCGACCTTAGCACCGGCCTTTTCATTGATGGTCGGCACACGAAGTGTCTCGCCGCCCTCGACCGCAAATTGCTTTCCGCCTGTTCTTATAACTGCGTAACTCATTTCTTATCTTAGCTCCTCTCGATTGACGGCATTTGCTTAGTTAATCGAAAAGTACAGATTATACGGAAAATAATCTGACAGGTCAACGGCAACACCGAAAAGTTTTTGCGGACAAGCTACCATTTGTTGGAACGACCATTAGTTCTATAATTAGCACGATATGACGGCAGACGAAATTTACCAGTTTATTAACATTAATCCAGGTAATGGAAGTCCGTCTGTTTTCTGGGGAACTAATATTACCCCCGAACATATATTGGAAGATCTCAAAAAAGGGCTTACTGTCGATCAGATCCTGTCACATCATCCACAAATCACATCGGACCACATCATCGCCGCGCAAGCGTACCGTGAGGTCTTTCCAACGGATGAAGAAAGGCTGGTTATGATCGCCCTAGGATTATTTGGTCGTTTATAAGCGGATTAGATCAAGTTTTTGCTAGATACTGCCGTATCAAAATGACAAAAAGGCCATTTTGGGGAAAAATCTGGGTCATTACGGTATCTTTCGTGCGATCCCACCCGCGTTTCTCCACGTCACCGCTTCACCCGTAAACCGGTAAATCTCCGCTCCGCCGCGTCGCCGTTTCACCGCAAATATCATGCTGCCGACGGGTCGATCACGACCGCGATGAAGGGCAGGTTGCGGTAGCGTCCGGCAGCATCGAGCCCATAGCCGACGACGAATTTGTTTGGGATGACAAAGCCTGTGTGATCGACGACGAGTTCTTTTTTGATCCGCGGTTCGGGTTTGTCGAGAAATGTTGCGATCTTGATGGATGCGGCACCTCGAGAATCGAGTATCTCGACGAGGCGCGTAAGCGTCAGGCCGGTGTCGATAATGTCTTCGACGATGAGGACGTGTTTGTCGCGGATCGAATTGCTCAGATCTTTGAGGATCTCGACGTCACCAGTCGATTTTGTGCCGTCTTTGTAGCTCGACACGGACATAAAATCGATCGTCAGCGGCAGGTCGATCTCGCGCATCAGGTCGGCCATAAATACGCACGAACCTTTTAGAACACCCACTAAAACGAGCTCTTTGCCGGCATATTCGGCGGTGATCTGTGCACCTATTTCCTTGATCCGGGCCTGAATTTCGGCTTCGGAATACATTACTTCGAGGTTAGGGTTGGTGAATTCGGTAGTTGCCATTTTGGTTGATCCGGTTGCCATGGTTTCCTCGCAAATTTGAAAGAATTGGTTTTTAGACATACTATTCAAACATAGGCTAACTTTCAAGTTGACTGTGCTTTTGCAGAAGCCCGCACGTTAGTAAGGGCGTAACATCCAGCTTGAGTGACACGCCCTTGCTTACACGCGGGCTTCCGCATTAAATATGGCTGACGCTGACAAAGATACACGCGACCGGGTCCGCGAATTAGTAAGACAGGTTTTGGCGACCGTGCCGACCGAGGGCGAAACCGCGCCAAAAACGGTGTCGAAGGTCGAGCATGTCGTGGTGAATTCTTTGCAGGGTAAATTTGGCAAAGAGTTTGATCGAGATGAATCGTCCAAGACACTTATTACCGAAGACGACATTCGAGGACTCGAACCCGGATCGAAGCTGCGTGTCGCCGAGAATGTAAAATTTACCGCTCTTGCTCAGGACATAGTCAACGATCTAAAGATCGAGCTGATCCATAAACAGACCCGAAAGAGCACAGCAAAGGTGCGTTCGGTTGCGGTCGGTTCGGATCATGGCGGGTTTAAGATGAAAGAGCAGTTGAAAGCGTTCCTGACCGATTTTGGCCTGAACGTCCGTGATTTTGGGACTGAGAGTGAAGAGGCGGTCGATTATCCTGATTTCGCACACGCGGTTGCCAAAGCTGTCAGCGGCACACAGGTGGATGTCGGCATTATCATCGACGGAGCCGGTATCGGCAGTGCGATGACCGCCAATAAAGTGCCTAATGTTCGTGCGGCGGCGTGTTATTCGACGGCTCTTGCGAAAAATTCGCGCGAGCATAACGGTGCAAATGTGCTGACTCTCGGTGCCGGACAAAACTCTTTTGAGGAAGTAAAACAGATCGTCGAGGTGTTTATTTCGACCGACATATCTGAAGAGCGGCATATGAAACGCGTTGGCAAGATAGACAATATAGAGCGGCAATATCGAAAGTGATAATATAGTTATTCATGCAGCAGAACGGAAATTACGACCAGCTTATCGACCAGATCACCAATATGGTGCTGGCAAAACTCACGGGTGAGGAAGACTGCCCGACCTTTTGCCGCGCCGATGTCGAGCGTATCGTTGACGCCGGAGCTGAGCGTATCGGTATCGTGCTTGGTGAAACTGCGACTGCACATGATTGGGCGAGCCTGATCGATCATACTTTGCTAAAACCGGAGGCGGCGGAATCGGATATTAAAAAACTTTGCTCGGAGGCGGCTGAATTTGGTTTTGCGTCGGTTTGTGTCAATCCTGGCTGGGTAAAACGTGCGGCTGAATTTCTAAAGGGAACCGGAGTTCCGGTTTGTACGGTGATCGGCTTTCCGCTCGGAGCGACGCTGCCCGATGTTAAGGCCTACGAAGCCCGCCGTGCGATCTTTAACGGTGCCGAAGAGGTCGATATGGTCATCAATATCGGAGCTCTCAAATCCGGCGACGATTGCCTGGTCGAAGATGATATTCGTGCGGTTGTCGACGCTGCACACGAAAATCACATTCTCTGTAAAGTCATTATCGAGACCGCTCTGCTGACCGACGATGAAAAAGTTAGAGCCTGTCTTGCCGCAAAGAATGCCGGAGCCGATTTCGTCAAAACCTCTACGGGGTTTGCCAAAGGCGGAGCGACGGCAGATGACATTTCGCTGATGCGCCGGACGGTCGGCAGCGCTCTGGGCGTAAAAGCTTCGGGCGGTGTTAAGGGAATTGAAGACGCAAGAGCGATGTTCGAAGCCGGTGCTACACGCATCGGAGCATCCGTCGGCGTCAAGATCGCTCAGGAAGCCAGCGGAATTAAGTCAACAATTGTTGCAGGGAATTACTAGGAGTTATTTTGCCGCAGCGGTTCGCTGGTCAAAGTTTTTTCGATAATCATCGCCGACGATCATCACTGTCTTACACATCTCGTACAATCTCGATCTCACACGAACTCCAACTCTATCTTCTAACGTTTCTTCGCGTTCGTTCGGACGCTCGTCGAGATAGTTTGTCGTAAAGACGGTAAATTTCTTTTCGTTATAACGCGAATTGATGATGTGTGTCATTGTGTCGCGCATCCAATCGGTCGGTTTTGAGGCCCCCAATTCATCAAGCACAAGCACGTCGGCATTTAATACCGGAGCCAGGACGCTGAGTTCTGAGGACTGCGTGTTGGCGTTATACGAATCCTGGATCTCTTTTAACAGCGAGCCAAATTCGTAGAACAGGCACGAAAAGCCACGTTCTGTTAGTCCCTTGAGCACCGAAACCGCAAGATGTGTTTTGCCGACTCCAACGCTGCCCATTAGGAGCAAGCCGCGATCGACCGCAGGATATTCGGTAGTGAAAGCCATCGCGCTTTTGAGTGCTGCGGTTTGCGACGGATTTTGAGCTTTGTAATTGCCAAAATGAAAGCCGTCATATCGTTTTGGCAGACGGACGCTATCAAACTGGCCTTTATGAGAATTGAGCTTGCGGCACGAGCAGGTCCTCGCTCCTTTGCCGGGGACGATCTCCATCCCGGTGCCAAAGCAAATGGGACATACATCATCCAAACCGTTGATGGCGTCAACGTCATTTTGGACGAATTTCGGTACGGCTTTGAGCTTGTGATCTTTTGCTTTTTCCTGCGGCATTTTTTGTATTTGATGGACCAGACAGTTGGATTATAGCACCGGCAATCTTGAATTCAAGTTTGAGTTTCGGGCACGGCCAAGGGGCTATGATATATTATTTTAGCGGCGATTGTTATGAGTATTTTACGTAGTTTGTTGATACGATTTGGGTTAGCGGATCTCAGCGTTGAGCGTGCGTCGATCAGCGTTATGCTGCTTGATGACGACACCCGACGGCATAGGTGGTTTGCAAAACGGTTTAAGGGAGATTTTCTCGACATTGCCGAAAACGTCGCTGAGGCAAAAGAACTTTTGGCCAGCGGTAGCTACGACGCTATATTTTTGGACCACGATCTGCTACCTCATCATTACGATTCGAACAGCCACGGAGATGTTGAGAATACAGGTTTTGCGATCGCTCAATGGCTGAGCGAAAGGCCCGAACTGCAGCGTGGTGCAAAGGTGATCGTGCACACGAGGAATGCAGATGCGGGCGGCCCGATGGTCGAGAAGCTGAGAGAAACCGGCCGCAATGTGGAATATTGCGCCTTTCCTTACCTTGACCTAAAGATCAAAAATTACTGGCGGCGTTAGCCTATCCGATAAGCCTGAACAATTGCAGCACCACAAAGAATGCGGCCAGCACTCGGGCAATTATCATTATCGTTTTCATACTTCGAACCTTTCGGGCCTATTTCTTCAATCCGTTTATCAACAGATCAGCAGTTTTTTTCGTGCGTTCAGCGACGTCTTTGCGGTCGCCTAATTCGAACGCACTCAGACTGTATGGCAACAAGGCATTTGTCGCTGTGACAAGTGTTTGAGCAAGATCGAATGCGTCACCGGGAACGAATACTTTCGATTTTTGTCCCTCGGAGATCACGTCGGCAAATATCTGAGCTTCTTCGTCAAAATACCGCTTTCTGCGTTGTAATAATTTTGGCCGGAGATATGCGAGCAGTTCATTTAGGCTTTGCGAATAATGCTGAACGCTGTCAAACCGAAACATCACCCGCTCGATAAGCATTTCACGAAGGCGTTTTTCAGGGCCAACGGAACCTCCGCTAATAGTCCGCAGATTACTTTTTAATCGTTCGATAATACGGTCGATCTGCGACAGAGCGATCTCTTCTTTGCTGGTGAAATGCAGATAAACGCTGCCCTTTCCGATGCCGACCTCTTGGGCAAGGTCGTCGATCGTCATCTTTTTATAACCGTAGCGGGCTAGGAGCTTGTCGGTCGCATCAAGGATCGCTTCTCGTGTGCCTTTTGTCTGAACTGCTTCTTTCATAAAATGACCAATGACCAAAAACGTCTTATGGTCATAATATTAAATGTACACTAGTTTGTAAAGCCTTTTAGGGTTCGTCAAAGTATTTCCGCCCACGCAGTTTTTCAGGCAACAGGTCATCATCGGGGTCGTTGCCCTCGTCTTTGCCGTAACCGAGATCTTTCATCAATTTGGTCGGGGCGTTTCGGATCTTCATAGGAACCGGTAAATTGCCAAGCTTTTTGGCGTCCTCCAAAGCGGCTCCAATGGCGTTCGTAGCAGATCGGTCTTTTGCGGCGTTTGCGAGATAAGTGACGCCGTGGGCAAGGTTTAATGCACACTCGGGCATACCGATGGTAGTCACGGCTTGGAAAACTGCATTTGCAACGACGAGCGCCGTTGGCTGTGCAACGCCGATGTCTTCGGATGCGAAGATCACCATTCGGCGGGCGATGAATTTGGGGTCTTCGCCGGATTCGATCATGCGGGCGAGATAATACATCGCGGCGTCGGGTTTGCTCGCACGCATCGATTTGATAAAGGCGCTGATCACGTTGTAGTGTTCTTCGCCCTTTTTGTCATAACGTAGGAATTTTGATTGCAGCGTTTCTTTGAGTGTATCGAGCGAGATCGTGTCATAAAGCCGCGAGGTGTTTTCGATCATCGTGATCGCCTGACGTGCATC
Source organism: Pyrinomonadaceae bacterium (assembly GCA_040081695.1). Classification (GTDB taxonomy): domain Bacteria; phylum Acidobacteriota; class Blastocatellia; order Pyrinomonadales; family Pyrinomonadaceae; genus OLB17. Next base: position 4,096 of record JBEBGA010000043.1, on the reverse strand, counting down.
GCCGTTTGCCATTTCGATCAGCCACTCTTTGGCAACATCATCAAGCTCGAAACCGGTGCGGTCAATGATCGCCGCCATATCGGCGTCTGAGAATTCTTCGAGAACAAACACACGCAGCCGTGAAAGTAACGCTGGAATAACCTCAAAGCTCGGATTCTCGGTCGTTGCCCCTATCAAAACAAGTTCGCCATTTTCGACAAACGGAAGCAGAAAATCCTGCTGTGCCTTGTTAAATCTGTGGATCTCATCTAGGAACAACACACGCGGACGACCGTCTATCGAAGGCGTCTTGACGATCCGGCGAATGTCTTCTTTGCCGGCAGAGACGGCGGAAAGCTCATAGAATTCCGCTTTGATGGCATTGGCATAAATGCGAGCTAGCGTTGTTTTACCTGTTCCGGGCGGGCCCCATAGAACAAACGAAAATATGTGTCCCTGTTCGATCGCGAGACGCACAGGTTTGCCCGGGCCGACCAGATGCGTCTGTCCGACAAATTCGGCGAGGCCCGTTGGCCTGATCTCATTTGCGAGCGGTTCCATAATTGGTCGTAAAAAATTAAACGGGCGATTCAAACAGATCGCCCGGTCTTACTTATGTTTGGGCCAACAGACTATTTCCCTTTGACCCTAAACGCATATCCAAACGAGACGACAAGGTTGCCCGTCCGGCTTTTCCCGTCGGTCGCGGTATTCTTTTGCAAAGTCGTTAGGCCATAAGATGCCCGTACGTCGATAAAGGCATAATTGCGGCCACTTGGAAATTTGATACCGCCTCCGCCCGTAAATCCGGCGTTGAATCGATGAAGATTACCTGTCACATCGGTGTCGGCATCAAATGGTATCGCAGGAAACGGGAATGGAAGCGCGGTTTTATTCTTGTCCACATAGACCGGGCTCGTGCCACGCGTGACCTGCGTTGCTTTTACCAAAAATCCCATGTACGGCCCACCGTTCACGTAGAACTGGGGGCCGCTATCGCGACGCCAGGTGTATTTGACAAGGACAGGAACCTCTAGATAGTGCAATTTCGCGGTATTTTTGAAGTCCGCGAAATAATATGATCCCACCGGAAGTGCGGGCAATCCCGGGATCGGTCGGGTGATCGGCTGAACACCATCACGTCTACCTCCCTGCGGGGCATAGTCAAGCCCGGTCTGGATCGAGACCCGTGGGGTCAGGCCAACCTCGACAAAGGCTCCGAAATTATAAGCAAAACGTGACTTGTAGTCGCGCGTGACCTCTTGGCTACCACCGCCGACCAGATTAGGGATACTGACACCGCCTTTGACCCCTACATTTACCTCACGTTCGTCCTGGCCGGCGGCATATGTGCCAGCGACGATCACAACCGTAATGACTGACAATAAGACTTGCAAAACTTTGCGAATATTCATCAACTGCCTCCAATCTGTTTTGTTCAATACAAGGAACACAATGCCACAAATCCAGCAAATGCCAAAGGATTACCGGCCAACGAAAAAGGCCCGCGACACGATCGCAGGCCTTTAAAATGTATGGTGGCCAGAGACGGGGTCGAACCGCCGACACGCGGATTTTCAGTCCGCTGCTCTACCAACTGAGCTATCTGGCCGTAATTTGCATCCGGTTTCGAGATCAGACGCGAATTTGTAAGTGTAAATAAGTGGCCAGAGTATGTCAAATTCCCTCAGAAATTCACCTCAAAAAGCCTTTGTGGTCAAGCCTTCTTACTCGGCTGTCTCGGCTGTTTCCTCGGTTTCTTTTGCGGCTTTTCCGGCCGCCGCGGCCTTTGCCTTGGGTTCGGCCATTACAAAGCCCAACGCTTGTTTGACGTCGAGTTCGATGCGTTCGAGGAGCGGTAGATCGCCTTTGAGCATGTTCTTGACGTTGTCGCGGCCTTGGCCGAGGCGTTCGGTCTTGTATGAGAACCACGCACCGGATTTTTCGACGATGTTGTGATTCACCGCGATGTCGAGCAGATCGCCTTCGCGGGAGATGCCTTCGCCGTACATGATGTCGAACTCGGATTCGCGAAACGGCGGAGCACATTTGTTTTTGACCACCTTAACGCGGGTGCGGTTTCCGACGACCTTGTCGCCGTCTTTGATCGCACCGATCCGGCGGATGTCGAGGCGGAGACTGGCGTAGAATTTGAGTGCCTTGCCGCCGGTCGTTGTTTCGGGTGAACCGAAAAACACACCGATCTTTTCGCGAAGCTGGTTGATAAAGATAAACGTCGTATTCGAGCTAGCGACGATCGCCGTGATCTTTCGCAGAGCCTGCGACATCAGTCGAGCCTGTAGGCCGGGAAGTGAGTCACCCATTTCGCCGTCCAGCTCGGCACGCGGCACGAGTGCGGCGACCGAATCGATGACGATGACATCAACGCTGTTCGAACGGATCAGCGTTTCAGCGATCTCAAGCGCCTGTTCGCCCGAATCGGGTTGCGAGATAAGCATGTCGTCGATGTTGACGCCGAGCTTGGTCGCGTATTCCGGGTCCATTGCGTGTTCGGCATCGATATAGGCACAGACGCCGCCGGTCTTTTGAGCCGAGGCAACGACCGTCAAAGCAAGAGTCGTTTTACCTGAGCTTTCCGGCCCGTAAACCTCGATGATGCGGCCGCGAGGAAATCCGCCGACTCCGATCGCGTAGTCGAGGCTCAGACAAGTGGTCGAGATCGCCCCGATATCCTCGTGCGGCCGCTCGCCGAGCCGCATGATCGCACCCTTGCCAAATTTTTTCTCGATCTGCTGCAAAGCAGATTCGATCGCTTTTCCTTTATCCATGCTCATACCGTTTCCTCTCCCGTCCATAGTGTTTGCTCTCCATTTCAATACCAAGACATTCTGCTGTTGCACAAATGCAACATAGGTGTAGTTGTAACACACAATGTTTCACGGATGCAACACGATAATGCCTTTGGCATGAGAAAAAGCAATAAAACCGTTAATAAAGCTAGTTTTGAGGGGAATTTTAGATCAACTTTTGCAAAATATCAACCTATCTTAGACAAAACATTCGTGGGTTTGCTGTCGTAATTACTTGCATTGCGTGCGTGAAAACGGGTAGAGTTGGCAGTTGAAGCGACATGGAAACACTGGATTTTTTGGGCCAGACACTGGACGGTAAATACCGGATCGAACGCGAGCTTGGGCGCGGCGGTATGGGGACGGTGTATCTTGCGACGCATCTCGGCACGGAGCGGCCGGTGGCGGTGAAGATCATTGCACCGCAGTATATGAAACGCGCCGAGTTTGTCGAGCGTTTTCGCCGCGAAGCGCGTGCGGCGGGGCGTCTGCGTCACCCTAATGTGGTCAACGTCACGGATTTTGGTTTTGCGGACTCAAATCAGGGCCAGGTCGCGTATCTTGTGATGGAATATCTCGACGGCTGTACGCTGGGCGAGATACTGGAAGAGGAGCGAAACCTGCCGGTCGGATGGACGCTCGATATCCTTGAACAGGTCTGCTCGGCCGTGCACGAGGCACACACTCAGGGCATCATCCACCGCGATCTAAAACCCGACAATATATGGCTCGAACCCAATCAACGCGGCGGCTATACGGTCAAAGTGCTCGATTTTGGTATCGCCAAGCTGGAGGAACACGATGATGTGGCTTCAACGGGCGAGCATGAGGATTATGTCAGTGCGACGCCGACGTATAGTTCGAAAGGGAAAGCGACGTTTGCCGGCGGCGAGATCGACGGTACGCAGGTTGACGGACAGGTTATCTCTACACAGGTGGCGGAGGCCACGACCATTGCTGGCGGCAAGGAACGCGAGTCGATCGCTTCGGAGGCGGGGACGATCAGCTTGTCGCCGATCTCGAGCGAGAACGAGACGGCGATACTTGATGACGGTGATATTTCGGATGACTATCAGGACACCGTTGGGACGCGGGCGATATCTTCGGCGTCCGGCAGCGGCAGGCCGCAGAGTGACAATCCTACGACAAATAGATCGCTTTACGATTCGAAAAACTCGGCTGACCTGACGCGTGTCGGTGCCGTTTTGGGCACACCGCTTTATATGTCGCCGGAGCAGTGCCGCGGCGAGCATCTCGATCCGCGCTCGGATGTTTACAGCCTTGGCGTTATTGCTTATCAGATGCTG
>JBEBGA010000318.1:0-3545 GCA_040081695.1 Pyrinomonadaceae bacterium | reverse complement strand
TTGACGACGTAGTTGAACGACTCGGTCAGTGTCACGACCTCCATTTTCATTAGCTGCGAGATTTTTTGATCAAGCGGCAGGGCCTCAAATTCACTCTGTATCGGGGTTTTTGCTTTTTCAGTCATGGTCAATACTTCTCCGGTTCGGTAATGCGTTCACTAAGCCTAACGAACATACGATGCGAAATGTTCCGCCGCAGATGTCACCGGTCAATGGATCGCCGTTTTGACACGCACACGCGGCTGGGCTCCGGCCGGTGCGGTGTGCGACGCGAGCGATAGTTTCTGACATTCGGCACACACGCCCCACATCCTCAGGCTGTGATGGGTCGGCTTAAATCCAAATTTGTCCGCCATTTCGTCCTGCAGCGATTCGATATCCGCCGAAAAAAACTCGATCACCTTGCCGCATTCGGTGCAGATCATGTGGTCGTGGTGCTCGTGATTGTAATGGTGTTCGTAATAGGTTTTGTTGTCACCAAAACGGACCTCACGGGCGAGGCCTGCTTCGGTGAGCAATTTTAGCGTGCGATAAACCGTCGTGTGGCCGACGGACGGGTCTTTGCGATGGACGAGCAGGTAAAGATCGTCGCTCGTGAGATGGTCTTCGGTGCTCAAAAAGATATCGAGTATCAGGTCACGCTGCCCCGTACGCCGCAAACCCGACGCCTGAATATGCTCGTCGAATATCGCCTTTTCTACGGTAAAATTTTCTTCTTTTTTGCCCAAGATCGTCAGTTATCCTTCGAAATTCGATACTACCATTTCAGTTTTGATTTCGCTATGGAAACCTTGGTGCGAAGCGTGTCGATCCGCTCGGGACTGACGCCCTGCTTCGCCGCAAGCTCAAGCGAACGCTCGCCGAGCAGCAGATATATCTCAAGCAGATCGTCCGAGACGTATTGGTTAAGGGCTCCCAGATGCCGCGTAAATGTCTCGATGTCCGCCCTGGCAAACGTCCCGGTCAAAGCTGCTGCGGTGGTCTGTTCCCCAAGGTTTTGCACCGTGCTGGTCACAAGCGGCAGCAAGATCTCTTTGGCATCGGCGTCGGACAGCCCGACCTTCGTCATCATCTCCACCGCCGCATCAAACAACGCCACCAAATGCCCGCAAGCCGTCACCGCCGACGCGTGATAGAGCGTTTTGAACTTAGTATCGATCGCAAACGGCTTGCCGCCAAGATCAGCGACGATCTGCTTGCCAAGCTCGACAGCTTCCGGTTCGCCCTCAACACAAAAATACGCCCCGCGAAACCGCTCCGGCCCAAGCTCCGGACTGCTCACCGACACAAGCGGATGTATCGAGCCCGTCTTACAGCCGCTAGCTTTAAGAGCATCTAGTATTGAAGAAGGATTTGACCCGCTTGTGTGAAAGACGAGCGTGCCGCGCCTTAGCTTTCCCATGAGCGATTCCGCAACAGCGACGATCTCGGAATCCTGCGTCGTGATAAACACAACATCGGACGATATTTCAGCCGCCGCTTCATCACGCCCGATCAAATTATCGACCGTATATTTATCTTTTGGCAGAGCAAGAGCGAGTGCCCCGCCGACGCGCCCAACACCGATGATCGATACGCTTACCATACCGATAAAATATAGTTTAGTTGGACGTTGGTTAAAAGTGCTTTGGTCGGAATTCTTCTTTCGGCTTTCCTTGGCGACCTCTGCGTCTTTGCGGGAAACGGATTTGTCTCACACAAAGCGTCTAAGGACGCAAAGGAAGAAAAGTATGGCATTAGTCTGCGTTCGCAAAGATATCGAGGTTGTCGATCTCGCGTTCCCAATCGCTAACCTCGCCGGGCAGCAGGTCGCTGAATTTTTCGAACGCGGTCTTTTTCGGATCGACAGCCGCGTCGGGATTTTTTATAACGGCGGAGATCGCGCTTCGCAAAAGCTGGATCTCGGCGGTCGTCATCCCCGCAAAGGCTGTCACGTCTTTGGCGGTCGAAAGCCGTTTTTGCAGCTCGGCCGCGGCTTGCGAATTATGCCCGCCAAGCACACGGATCGCATCGGTCAGCTTGTCTGAATTCTCACTGAGCTTCGCACGAAAGAACACGAGCCCCTGATTGATAATGATCTCAAGCCGGCTCGACGGATCCTGCCGCCGCTCAAACCGAGCAAGGCTAAATGAACATGTGCAGAAGGGCTTAGTCGTTAGCAGCTCGCGAACGTCCTCTTTACACTCAGAATTTCGCAGGTTGCGGACCAGCTTTTTCGCTCCGGCGGCAAAATGCGGATCAAACCAATCGAGGTCGCTAAAACTCTCAAACGCATCCCACTTGTCCGAACGCAGCACCTCTTTCATCTTGTCGGCGACGGGCCGCGAGTTCATCACAGCGTCGTGTTTTTCGACATAATGATCGGCAAACGCAGCCTTGAAATCACGCCAAAGCTCCTCAATGTCGCCCTTGACCGACGGATCGGCGGTAAAGTACGCCGGTCCGATCTTGTCGAGCAGCATTAGCCGCAGCTGCTCAACTTCTTCGTCGGCAGTCGTCTCACACAGAGCGAGATAATTCGAAACTTCGTCACGCAAAGCCGCTCCCTGCGTAAAATAACGCAGAACGATCAAATCATTCTTTTTCTTATCAAACTCAGCCTCCGAATCCGAAAAAAGATCAGCAATATTATGCAGACACTGATCGAGCGGAACAGTGTTCTGTACAAGAGCGTCGATACTCTCAGCTAAGGCTCCAAATGTTTTTTTAAGATTCGCGGCCGTTCGCCAGATCGACGAATTTAGGCTCTCGTCGGGCAGAGCTTCAAAGGCTTCTAAAAATTTAGCTTCACGCCAGTTCGTTAGCCAGCCCGTTAGGGTGTCGATCACCATCAGCCGGTCTTCGGATTTGTCGAGCGATTTGATCTGCTGATTACCCGTCACGCGGATCGCCCAGTCACGCAAACGCTCGCTCGAATATACCTCGACAAAAGGTTTGGCCACACCCGCAATGTCATCCCAGATTATCTGCAGATCGAGCGAACGCTGGTTAATCCGATTGCCGCTAAACGTTACAAACTCAAGCTGCCGCTGAGCAACAAGAGCCGCCAAAACCAAATGCTGTGCCTCACGCGTCAAGCCAAACGGAGCTGCTCCCATTCGCGATGAGATCTCGTCGATCGTGACGACCGTATCGCTTGATATATTAACCCCGTCAAACGCCGCACGCACAACCGGAAGCTGCATCAGCGAATCTGCTGCGACCGGGACATATTCGTCTTCGAGCGGTTCGACCAGCCCGAGCGGCAAAGCAAACGTTGCCGCCAAACTTTGTAATTCGCTGCTCTTTTGTGCCGAGCTTGCAAAAAACTGGCCGATCAGCCGCGCCGCTTCTTTGACGCCAAGTACTTGTGCAAACTCAGGATGCTCGTGAAACTGCAACTCGAAAACGGGCCCAAGCATGATCGTAAAAAGCTGCGACAGCGTATGAGCCGAACGTGCTTCCTCAGTCAAGGGATATTCGGCGCCACCCACCACGAGACGGCTATCGGAAATAAACACACGCTGCCAGGTCTTTTCGATCGCCAGCGACTGGATCGGTGCGAC
>JBEBGA010000317.1:0-3573 GCA_040081695.1 Pyrinomonadaceae bacterium | reverse complement strand
CTTTTATTTCGTGCCTTTCGTGTATTTCGTGGGCTATATTCTTAGATCGATGCGGCGATCGCTTCGTCGAATATTTCTAAGGCGACATCGACGTGCTCTTTTGCAAGGATAAGCGGTGGAGAAAATCGGATACTGTTAGATCCGCAGCCGAGGATGATAAGGCCGCGGTTAAAGCAGGCCATTTCGATCGTGTCGCGAAGCTCAGGGGCGATCGAGCCGTCCGATTTGACGAACTCAACGCCGAGCATCATGCCCAGTCCGCGAACATCGCCGATACAATCGTATTTGTCTTTCAGCTTGTTGAGACCGGCTTCGAGATAAGCACCGACATCGCGGCTGTTATCGACGAGGCCGCCTTCGAGCAGTTCGATAGTTTTCAACGCAGCAGTCAGGGCGACGGGATTGCCGCCAAATGTGGATGCATGGGCACCCTTGTGCCAGTCCATAATGTCGGCACGAGCGACGCAGGCACCGATCGGCATACCTGAACCGAGGCCTTTGGCAAGGCACATAATATCAGCCATGACGCCTTCGTGATGATCGAGGGCAAACATTTTACCGGTGCGGCCCATGCCGGACTGGACTTCGTCGATGATCAGCATTATGCCGTGTTCGTCACAGATGCGGCGAAGCTCTTTTACAAACGCTTTTGGAGCAGGAATATAGCCGCCTTCGCCTTGGACGACTTCTAGCACGATACCTGCGACTTCTTCAGGCGGCGTTGTTGTTTGGAACAATTTTTTTTCGATCCAGTTAATGCAGTCGCGGGTTATGGTCGCCTCGTCAACCGGCTGATCGGTGACGAAGTGGCGGAATTTGTTTGGATATGGAATATGAACAACGTCCAAAGCCTGACGCATAAAGCCGAGTCGCTGTGCTTTCTTAGAGCTTGTCAGCGACAAAGCCCCCAGCGTGCGGCCGTGGAAAGATCCGTAAAATGAAATGAACTTTTGCCGCCGCGTGTGATACATCGCGACCTTGAGAGCGGTCTCGATGGCTTCGGCACCGCTATTAGCAAAGTGCGTTTTTGTCGGGCCTTCGATCGGGCAGATCTCGTTGAGTTTCTTGCCAAGCTCGGGCATGTGGCGGTAGTAAAAGTCTGTACCGCAAAGATGGATGAGTTCGCTGACCTGTTTTTGGATCGCCGCAACGACCTCAGGGTGGCAATGTCCGGTCGAGCAAACGGCTACTCCGGCGTTGCAATCGAGAAAGACGTTGCCGTCCGGGTCGGTGATCCAGACGCCGCTGGCGTGGTCGGCAACGAGTTTGTAGTCCGGACGCGGGTAGCTGGGCGTGACGTATTCGTGATCGGCGTTTATGATCTCAAGCGACTTTGGCCCCGGCAATGCTGTTTTGATAACCGGACGCTGTAATTCTGTTGATGGTGTCATGATTTTTCTCCTGTGTGTTTGTTCCCGGTTGAATTTCGGGCGTTGTATTGAGTGTTACGCCCTTGCTTATGCGCGGGCTTCTGCATTCGAGGAGAAACGGATTAGTCACCGGCGAAGAGATTCGCTCGCTGCTTCCTTGGTCGGAGTTTTGAGATGCAACGTGAGGTCATAAGATGCCGCTAATATATCAGAATGTGGCTCGGGTTTCAAAAAGGCGACTGGGCGTGAAACAATATGGTTTATGGAAAGCTCTGAAAAATTCACAAACAGGCTCATAGATGAGACCAGCCCGTACTTGCTCCAGCACGCTCACAACCCGGTTGATTGGTATCCGTGGGGTGCAGAGGCCTTTGAGCGGGCTACGGCCGAGGACAAGCCCGTGCTGGTCAGCATTGGCTATTCGGCGTGTCATTGGTGTCACGTGATGGAGCATGAGTCGTTTGAGGACCCGGCGGTCGCGGCGGTGCAGAATGAGCATTTCATCAACATCAAAGTTGATATGGAAGAGCGGCCTGATGTCGATCAGATCTATATGAATTTTGTCCAGCTCACCACTGGACGCGGCGGCTGGCCGATGAACGTCTTTCTGACTCCGGATAAGCGGCCGTTTTTTGGCGGGACGTATTTTCCCCCGCAACCGCGATACGGAATGCCGAGTTGGCAGCAGATATTGGTTAGCATTGCCGAAGCTTACAAGAACAAACGCGATGAATTAGAAACATCTGCGAATAATATCGTCAGTGAATTGCAGCGGATGAGCGTGGTCGAGGCGGCGACCGGAACGCTTTCGCAGGATATGCTCGACGCGGCTCAGGCGAGTTTTGTGCGGACATTTGACACAGTTAACGGTGGTTTTGGCGGAGCTCCAAAATTTCCGGCGGCGATGTCGTTAGAGTTTTTGCTGAGATATCACCATCGAACGGGAGACGATATGGCTTTGTCGATCGTCACGCATTCGCTGGACAAGATGGCGAACGGCGGTATATATGACCAGCTTGGCGGAGGCTTTCACCGCTACACGGTAGATGCGATCTGGCTCGTGCCGCATTTTGAAAAGATGTTGTATGACAATGCCCAGCTTGCTCGCGTTTATCTGCATGCGTATCAGGTGACGGGAAATGAATTTTATAAGCGGATCGCGGTCGAGACGCTCGAATACATCAGGCGTGAAATGCTGGATACATCAGGCGGATTTTATTCGACGCAGGATGCCGATAGCGAGGGTGAAGAAGGGAAGTTCTTTGTGTGGTCGGTTGACGAGATCGAGGAAATACTCGGTGACGAGGCGAAGGCGTTTTGTGAATATTTCGATGTTACTGCCTCGGGCAATTTCGAAGGATCTAACATTCTGAATATCAAGAACCCGGTCGCTACCGCTCCCGGTTCTGACTCGCGCAAGAAACTTTTCGATATCAGAGAAAAGCGGATCAAGCCGGGGCGTGATGAGAAAGTTCTGACGGCTTGGAACGGGTTGATGCTTGCTACCTTTGCGGACGCGGCGGCGGTGTTGGACAGCGAGGACTATTTGAACATCGCCAAAAGGAACGCGGAATTTATTCTTAATCAATTGCAAAAAGACGGACGGCTACTGCGGACTTGGAAAGAGGGAAATGCGAAACTCAATGGTTATGTCGAGGACTACGCAAATGTCGCGGATGGGTTGATCGTTCTTTATCAGGTGTCGGGCGAAGCGAAATATTTGTCCGAAGCAAAACGGCTTGCCGACCTTATGATCACGGAGTTTTGGGATGAGGATAATGGCGGATTTTTCTTTACGTCGAACGATCACGAAGAACTTGTGGTTCGCAATAAGGATTTTTACGACAACGCAACGCCATCTGGCAATTCGGTTGCGGCAGATGTTCTGTTGAGGCTCGCAAAACTGACAGGTGATGACAAATACGAGCGGTTCGCTGTTACTGTGTTGAGGCTTGCCGCGTCGCAGATCAAGCGGCATCCACAAGGATTTGGGCGGGCGTTATCGGCGCTCGAATTTCATCTTGGCAAGACGAAAGAGATCGTTGTCATTGGCGAAAAGGGCAGTGAGATAGAAATGGATATTTTGCGGCGGTATCTACCCGATGCAGTCATTATACTGTCGTCGGATGTTGAAGCTGATGAGTATGCTATTCCGCTCGTTAAAGATCGCGGAATGGTGGATGGGAAACCGGCTGTTTATGTA
>JBEBGA010000316.1:0-3585 GCA_040081695.1 Pyrinomonadaceae bacterium | reverse complement strand
GACCGGATCCGGCGTTTCGGCATCGTCGATCGACAGATCGTTGCCTTTTAGCTTTTCGATGAGCAGTTCTCTCTCAGCGAGCAGCTTTTCTTTTACTTCTTTTAAATTCGATTTACTCATTTTTGGTAAGGGAAACCCCTAATAATTGTATAGGCCCGGTATAATTGCTCTAGCATTACAACACGAGCCATCTCGTGGGTAAAAGTGAGAAACGATAAAGATAGCACGAGCGAGGCACTTTCAGCAACTTCGGACGCGATACCGTCCGGACCACCGATCACAAACGTAATCTCTTTGTGACCCGCATTCTGCCATTTTTCGATCTCAGTAGCCAATTGCGGTGACGTCACCGGTCGGCCGGTAACGTCAAGCAAACAGACGAAAGAGCTTTGATTCAGTTTTTCGAGGATTCGTTTGCCCTCAATGTCTTTTCCCTCATGCGGGGCAGAATCGCGGACGTCGACGGTCTCACATTTCACAAAATGCGAAAGACGCTGCAGATATTCGTCCTGCAGCGCCGCGTAATTTTTATTTTTGGTCTTGCCGACCCAAATAAATTTGAATTTCATCAAATGTCTGCTGGCAGTTCGACTTTGCGGGCATCGAGCCACAATCGGGCAAGGTCGTAAAACTCACGAGCCTCTTTGTTAAATACGTGTACGATAAAGTCACCGTAATCGACCAGCACCCATTCGCCGCTGGCGTATCCCTCGATACGAACCGGGCGCGAGTTGAGCTGTTCTTTTAATTGCTCCTTGATCTCATCGGCGATGGCTTGTACCTGACGCTGGTTGGCACCGGTCGCGATAAGAAAAAACTCGGTAAAGCTGGCGATACTGCGCAGGTCCAGAGCGACCAGGTCGTATGCCTTTTTGTCACTGGCACATTGGATCGCGAGTTTTACTTCGGGGTCGAGGTCGGCGAACTTGGTTGGCGTTTCCGCTATTTCTATCTTAACCGCTTCGCGTTGAAGCGATCTTTCCTGTGTTTCTTCCATTAGCTATAAATCTGATATTTTTCAATGTAATTTGCAACCTCAGTGGTCACATCTTCGTGCCAGGTCGGGTCATCTTCACGAATCTTACGACGAATCTCGGTCGCCGAAATGTCCATATTTACCACGTCGGTGATGAAGATCGATGATTCGATGCTCGTTGATCGTTGTTCGTTGCGAGGCGAATCGGAGTGACCTCGAATATCTACGATCCGCTTTCTTATCTCGTCGGTCACATAATCAAACCCGATTTCGACGCCCGGCCGCGTGACGACAATTATGTTAACCATTGTCAGGACTTTTTCCCATTCACGCCAAGTCAGGATGTCCCGCCAGGAATCCGCACCAATGACGAAATATATATCGTCATCCGGTCTTTGTTCCAAGATCCGCGAAAGCGTCTCGACCGAATATGGCCGCTCGGGAACCTCGATCTCCATTCGCGACACCGTCATCTTCAAGTTATCTTGAGTTGCTAGGCACAGCATAGCGTAACGGTCGTAGGCCGATGTCGGTTTTAGACGTGCTTTGTGCGGAGCATGAAAAGCTGGGATAAACACGAATGCGTCGAGAGCAAATTGATCGACCAACGCATCAGCTATCGCAAGATGCCCACGATGCGGCGGGTCAAATGAGCCTCCATAAAATGCGATTCGTTTCATGCTAAACGGCAGCCGCTTTCTCAGCTTCTTCTCTGGTTATTTCGTCTAAAGCCATAGCGACCGCACTTACCAGATCTTTGACGCCCTTATTCGTCACTGACGAGATCTCAAAGAAGGGCATTTTGTCCTTTTTCGCTCTTTTCTTTAGGGCATCGAGCCGATCGGGTTCGTCCATGGCGTCGATCTTGGTTGCGACAATGATCTGCGGCCTCTCTGCTAAGTCGGCGTCGTAATTGGCGAGTTCGCGGTTGATGATCTCGTAATCCGAAACCGGATCGCGGCCAGATAACGACGATACATCAACCAGATGCAGCATTAGTTTTGTCCTTTCGACGTGGCGAAGAAAACGATGTCCTAACCCAGCTCCGTCCGACGCTCCTTCGATCAGGCCGGGGATGTCAGCGACGACAAATGTCCGGAAATCTCCCATATCGACGACGCCAAGATTTGGTTCTAATGTCGTAAATGGGTAATCAGCGATCTTTGGTTTTGCGGCGGAGATAACGGAGATCAGCGTCGATTTACCGGCGTTTGGAAAGCCGACTAGCCCGACGTCGGCAATCAGCTTTAGCTCAAGCTGTAGCTCGCGTTCGCCGCCGGGGCGGCCGTTGTAATGATATTTCGGAGCCTGTCGTGTGGCGGTCGCAAAATGCGAATTGCCCCAACCGCCTTTGCCGCCCTTTGCGGCCATATATCGCTGTCCGGGCTCGGTAAAATCAAAAAGCAGCTCGTTTGTTTCCGGATCAAAAACTTGGGTGCCGACCGGTACCTTGACGACAGCGTCCTCGCCGTCCTTGCCGTAACGGTTCGAGCCTTCGCCGTGGCGGCCGCGTTCGGCCTTGTGCTCGGGGTTGTAACGCAGGTGCAGCAGAGTGTTTAGTCCCTCGTGCGATTCCATATACACGCTGCCGCCAACACCGCCATCGCCCCCAGAAGGCCCGCCGCGAGGAATAAATTTCTCACGCCGAAAAGCCGTGACACCGTTGCCACCGTCGCCGGCCTTTACCTTGATCTTTACGCGGTCAATGAACATAACTTTCTATTCTAAGCCTTTAGCGGGCATAGGGGAAGTTAGAGTGAAATGCGTAGTGCCCGCCCATGAGCAGAAGCCCGCACGAAATAAGGGCGTGACATCCACCTCGCGTGTTACGCCCTTACTCCGTGCGGGCTTCCGCCAATGCCTGCGCCAAAAAACAAAAGCATCGTCCCGGTTGCCCGTTTCGATGCTTTTATTTTCTTTGCCTTTCACCGAAGTGTAGGGTAAAGATTTGGTGGCTCTCGCATGTACACGTTCGAACCACCGATTTTGTATCCCGATGAACTTCCTGCGGAGGACTCTCCCCGGTCAGCACCCAAAATGAATAAATTCAAACTGTTGTGCTCGAAAGCACGGTGCCGTTAGGTCTTTTTTTGGTGGCTTTTCCTCCACCGCCGGTTACGGTCCCGGCAACGAGGCCCTCGCCTTTCGGCGTGAGCGACATAGCACCCTCTGGATGATCAAGTCCGTTGGGCGTTGTCCGTTTTTATCCGAACAACTCGGCCTTTCTTGCGTCCGGCCTCAGCAAGCCTTTCGGCTTCGGCTCCGAGCGTACCAAGCAGCGGCTTTCCGCTCCTTCTGCTCTCAAACGACCGCGTCACCACGTCCGCTCCACCTCTCGGTGCCGGTCAAAGTTCCCTTAGCAACCTCGACTGTGAAACCAGTTTACACCCGAAAAATCGGAAGTCAAGTAGAAAGTACTTTAACTATTGCCCTTATTTTATGGGCTTTCTGTGGAAATCCTGTGGATTTGCCTGTGCAAAAAATGAGGATAAAATTGTGGAAAATCCGGCAAGTGTTTTGCATGTATCCACTTACGATTTACCGCAATTTTTTGGGCGGCACACCGACTAACCAAAAATAAAAACAAAATAATTTTATTTTTATGGATT
>JBEBGA010000042.1:0-13382 GCA_040081695.1 Pyrinomonadaceae bacterium | reverse complement strand
GCGGTACATCGCGTCGTATTGCGGATCGGCCTCGCGGCAATAGTGATTACAAGCGTTGAGCTTGGCCTGTTCGGCGGTCTTATCCTTTCCCTCGAAAGTTTTACCCTCGTAGGTTACCGTTCCGACACAATCGGCTCCCGAGCCGCTACAGCCAAGTACAATTGCCATCATAACGAGCAGTGTTGTGGCCAAAGAACTGAACGATCTTGTGAGTTTCATCTAAAATACCTCCGCAGTTTTTGCTCCCTCGACTTCGTCGTCATCGTCGCGACGCAGTTTGAGGAGTCCTGTTATCACCAAAAATATTGCCAGCCCGATCAGGACGATCGAGAGCACGCCGTTTATCAGCTTGATGTCGAAACCCGTCGTGGCTTGCAGATTGCCGTAAACCATCATCGCCAGCGCCCACAGAGTGATCGCCAAAACGAACAGCATCGGCAGCAGCGTGAATGCAATTCGTTTGCGTGCCTTATAGAGCCAGACGGTGATGGATAGCAACGTCAGGGCTGCAAGGAGCTGATTTGACGCTCCGAAAAGTGTCCAAAATTCGACATAGCTGCCGGGCTTTGCGAGAAAAATAAGAGCAAGCGGCAGCGCGACCGTCACCAATGTGCCGATGACGGCTCCGAGTTTTCCGGGAATGCCGATGAGTTCTTGGACAAGATAACGCCCGAGCCGCATTGTCACATCGAGCGTATCAAAAACAAATGTCGAGAACGCCATCGCTCCAAATGTGATCGCAAATTTTAGATTTTCTTTGCCGATGATGAGCGACAGAAAATTACCGATGCCGTTGCCGTAGATCTTTCCGGCGGGCAGATTCTTGCCGTCCGGCCCGACGAGCGAATCGCCAAATGCGATCATCACAGTGACGAGTGCAATAAACGCAACAAACCCTTCGGCGAGCATCGCACCGTAGCCTATTGGATGTGTGTGAGTCTCTTTGTCGATCTGCTTTGAGGTCGTGCCGGAACAGACCAATCCGTGAAAGCCAGAACAAGCTCCACACGCTATCGTTACAAACAGAAACGGGAACAACATCCCCGTCATACCGCCGATATCAAACGATTTGAACGCAGGCTGTTGTATCGCGTACCCGCCAAAGAAAATGCCGATCACGCCGACAGCAATTGCCGCATAGAGCACAAATCCACCCAGATAACCACGCGGCTGCAGCAGAGCCCAGACCGGCAGCAGCGACGCGACGATGCAGTACAAAATGATCAGTACAGCCCACGTTTGGTGGCTAAATATCAAAACGTGCGACAACATCGTGCCGACGTACGAGAGGGCAAATGTCGCCGGGACAAAGATCATCGTCGCCAGCCATAGTGGCGGTTTTAGAAAGCGTTCGACTAGCCCGAGCACGATCGACAACCCGAGATATAGCACGCTTGCCATTGCGACTGCTCCGCCGGGATTGAACGTTGTTTCGCCGATGAGCGATTCATCACCGGCGACAAATGTCCCTGCCGTGATGTCTGTAAAAGCCACGGCGACGTAAACGAGTGCGATCCAGATAAACGCCATCAAGGCACGCCCCGCTTTGCCGCCAAGTTTGTCGCGTGTGATCTCCGCTATCGACTGTGCCCCGTGTCTGACCGATGACGTCAGAGCCGCAAAATCATGCACCGCACCGATCAGCACGACGCCGAGCGCGATCCACAGCAAGCACGACAGCCAACCAAACGCCAAACAAGCAATGATCGGCCCCGCGATCGGCCCGGCGGCGGCAATTGCCGAAAAGTGCTGCCCAAATAGATAGAACGGCTGCGTGGGCACAAAGTCTTCGCCGTCGTTTACGGTATTTGCCGGGGTTTCGCGACTGTCATCGAGCTTAAATTGACGCGCTACCCAACGTCCATAGGCAAAATAGCCAAATACGAGCCAGGCAATTACAGCAAGAGCGAGTATCGATAGCATAGGTTTTGTGTTTGAGTAAACTGTTCGATAATTTACGCTATTTTTGTGCTTTTGGGCAAACGCGAATGGACATAGCCCGCTGTTAATTATCTGTCGGTAAAGTAGTAAAATGTCGTTATGGAAGAGCCTAAGTCGTTACAACAACAATATTCCCCTAAGAGCATCTGTTTTGGCTGCGGGCCGGCGAATGACAAGGGATTGCATATCGCGAGTTTCCCCGACGGTGACGATGTCGTCGCGGTCTGGCACGCGAGCCCCGAGCATCAGGCGTTTCCGGGAATGCTAAACGGCGGTATTATCGGTGCCTTGCTCGATTGCCACTCCAATTGGACGGCCGCTTATTTTCTGATGAAACGCGATGGTAAAACCGAGCCGGACTGCACCGTAACCGCCGATTTTCACGTCAAACTGCTCAGGCCTACGCCTTTTGAGGCTCCGATCCAGTTGCGAGCGAGAGTCGTAGAATCAAAAGAAGATAGAGCGATAGTCGAGGCAGAGTTAATAGCGAATGACAAGGTCTGTGCGACGTGTCGCGGGACGTTTGTTGCGGTCAAAGAAGGCCATCCCGCGTATCACCGCTGGTAAGCATAAAATGTATGGATAAAGCCGCGATAACCGCAGAACTGAATAACAAGTACCACGCATTTGCTGACTTCGTTGGAGCAATGTCCGAAGATGATTTTGTTTTTTCGCTCAACGGCGAGAAATGGAGTGCAGGGCAGCAGATCGATCATCTTTGCCGATCCGTCGAACCGTTAAACAAAGGTCTGCGTGCACCTGAATTTGCTCTTAAGGCTATGTTTGGAAAGGCAGATCACACGTCGCTCGGCTACGATGAATTGGTCGCCCGTTATCAAGGCGAGCTGGCCGCGGGCGGTACTGCGCCAGCGCCGTTTCGGCCGGAGGATATTCCGTTCAGCCGGAAAGATGAGCTTGTCAAAACATTGACAGACCAGGTCGCAAAACTGGGTTCAAAGGTCGAGAAATTTGATGAGAACAAGCTCGACATTCTGGTGCTACCGCACCCTCTGCTCGGAAAACTAACGCTACGCGAGATGTTCTATTTCACGATCTATCACGCTGAGCATCATCATCAGCATACTAAACAGAATCTGGCCGCTGCCCAAGCATCTTGATCTGCTCATCATAGGCCGATCTGAGATCAAGCCGCGCCATCCAATCCGATTGCTCGTCCATCAATCTTGGCAGATGAATCACGTCCGAAAGCGCGTAATCGACCAACTCGTCAGTCCATATGCCATCCCATTTTCGAGAGAATTTGGCTCGCGGTGATTTGTCGAGATCGACTGCGAAATATCGGTAAAGAGTCTCGGCGAGCGAAGCCGACTGGCCCGCTCCGCGTGTCAGCACCTTTTCGGCGATCATTGTGTCAAAAACGTTCATGACACTGTAGCCATTCTCACTTAGGAAATCGAGATCAAATTTTGCGTTGTGAAAGATCTTAGTGATCGCAGTGTCGGTCAGGATATTTTCGAGCCGCCCAAGTGGAACGCCTTCGCTGATCGGGACAAGGACGTTAAATTCACCGTCGGAAAATTGCACCGAGAATAACCGGCCATGACGGGCGCTCAAACCGGATGTTTCGGTATCGCAGCCAAGCCGTGTCGCCACCGATAAACGCTCAAACGCCGTTTCGATTTCCGGTTGGGAACGTGCAATTAGTATATCCACGCTCTAGATTGTAAATTACTATAGATAAACGGGAAAACCGTATCGATATCTATGCCTGAAATACTAAATGAAACTGAGGCCCGCATCTTGGGTTCGCTGGTCGAAAAGCAGCTGACGACACCCGAATATTATCCGTTGACGCTCAATGCGCTAGTCAACGCCTGTAACCAAAAGAACAACCGTGAGCCGGTCGTGTCTTACGACGAGGGCATTGTTAACACCGCGATCGAGATCCTGCGCGACCGCAATTTGGTCTATGTCTTTTACGGCAGCACCAGCCGTGTGCCGAAATATAAACATATGCTGCCGTCGGTGTATGAGCTTGAGCCGCCTGAGGTGGCCGTGGTCGCCGTGATGCTGCTTCGCGGGGCACAGACGCTTGGTGAACTGAGAACGAGGACCGAACGGCTGCATAATTTTTCCGGCCTCGGCGAAATACAGGAAACGCTCGATGGCCTGGCGCGCCGCGAAGACCCGCTCATCGTCAAACTCCCCATCCAGCCCGGTCAAAAAGAAGCTCGTTTTATGCATCAGCTCTCGGGCCCGATCGATGTCAACTCATTTGCCGCCGCCGTAGCAGCTGCTCCAAGACGCGGCAGCGTTGATGAAGAGCGTATCGTAAAGCTCGAAGAACAGGTCGCGGAGCTACGCGGTGAGGTCGATACGCTGAAAGAGACGTTTGAGGAATTTAAGAAACAGTTTGAATGAACTTAAATGGGAGGGAATATGGATCTTACTATATGCCGAAAGATGCTCGCCTGGAGCCTGGTTATAAACTACATAATTCTGCTCATCTGGTTTGTCGTGTTTGTCGCGGCGCACGATCAGCTCATGGGCATCCACCAGCGATGGTTTAGATTGACGGCCGAGCAGTTCGATTCTTACAACTATTTAGCGATGGCTATCTATAAGATCGGCGTTATACTTTTTAACCTCGTGCCATATATTTCGCTGCACATTGTGACTCGCCGACAGGGCAAATAAAAAAGGAAGCCCTGCAAAACAGAGCTTCCTTTTTCTACAAGAACCCGGAGGGGGTATTAATAAGAATCCTTGTCCTTGTGTCTATAAACGCCGATCTTCATTTTGACGAGATCTTCGACGGTCACGTTTGGGTTTTCTGCTCTCGCCTTGCGGACAAACTCCGGGTCGATCTTAAAAATACGGCATTTTACGATGTCCTCGCTGTCCATTTTTGACAGGCCGGCGGCTTTTAGCTCGTTAAGATACTCGGGCGTCACTTTGAAGATTCGAAACTTTACCAGCCCTTCGAAACCGTGATCGCTAAATCCCATCTCGTGAACCTGCTTGACGTATTCGGCGTCGATCTTAAAGATGCGTGCCTTTACCAGGTCCTCGAAAGTCAGGTTTGGAAAGCCTGAGTTTTTCATCTCGACCATGAACTTGGAATCGACCTTAAAGATCGCGGCTTTGAACAGGTCATCGACGTCAAGCTTGCCAAAATTTGCTGACAGCAGATCGTCGGCAAGAGCGGTCGTGACGTTGATGAATGCGGCGGACATCAGGCGTTCTGACACATCGTCGTCGTTTCCGTGTTTGCTCGTAGCTTTGTCAAAGTCAAAGCCCTTAGCTTTCATCGCTCCGACAAACGACTGATCCGGCGTAAACCGAAATGTACCCGATCCTTTACCGTCGGTAAACGCGCCTTCGCAGTCGATGGTGCCGGCTTCGCGAACGAGCCGGAAATTAACCTTTCCGCCTTGCGTCGCCTGCTCTCGGCTTAACCCTTGCAGATCGCTGTAGGCAAACTTGGAACCGTTTTGATTGCGGCCGTTCTCCGTACGGCGTGTGAAAGAAAGATGGATCTTGTCGGAATTTTCCTTGTCGCCTTTTTCGCTGCGGACATCGGCTTTCCACGTGCCGGTGACGGCCTCTTGGGCCACGATCACCACATTGCCGATCACGATGATAATAAATAACAGGCCCGAAAGGGTCAGGGCGGCTCTCGCCAAACTACTTCTCATTACAATAACCTCCAGAAAAACTTGCTTTGGATGTGCGTTACATGAGAAATACACCGCTCACCGCGATGTTGTGACAACAAAATGACCGGATGGATGAAAAGGTCAGGATGCAAGGCTGGCAAGGGTATCGCCCGCGAACTTAAAGTGGCTCTCGTCCGAATAGCGCTCGGCACCATGTTTGAGGTAAAAATTGATGGCAGGCTCGTTCCAATCGAGCACTTGAAAATCGATGCGCTCCAAACCGCGTTCTTTTGCGATAGAGGCAATTTTACGCAGCAACTGCAGACCTAGCTTGTGGCGGCGGTATTCGGCCAACACGTAAATATCCTCAAGATAAATCCCCATCTCACCGCGAAAGCTCGAAAAATTTGGATGGAAAAGCGTGTAGGCGATCGGTTTATCATCATCAAAGGCGATCAACCCTTCGACAAAACCCTCGTCGCTAAACATTGCCCGGTACAGCCGCTCGGTCGTGACGGTGCAGTATTGAGCAAGGTTTTCGTACTCGGCAAAACTTTGCATCAGATCGACGACCGCGTCGAGGTCATTTTCATTTACATTTCGGATCGTTATCGACATAAAAAGGCCGTGCCCATTTTAACAGGCACGGCTCATATAAGTCATTTTATGTGAGCTACGGTTTTTTCTTAGGCCCACTCGTTACCTTTTGTGGTGCTACATTAGAAAGCGTTTTAAGTGTAGCTATTGCCTCTCCGGCATTTGCCTTGAACTTGTGCGTATCTGGGGCCACACTGACAAATTTCTGTAGATAATTTGCTGCTTCCTGCAACATTGCTTTGTCGTCCTTAATGTATCCATAGTTCACTAGGCTCAGGCCAAGTCCGACGAGTGCATCCGGATTTTCCGGTGAGGTTTCGAGGATCGAGCGATAAGACGCGATCGCGTTTTCCGAATCGGAAACAACACGATACAAATCCGCAAAGATGAGCTTAGCTGTTGCTTTTTTTGCAGCGTCCGATTCGACGGCAACGTACTCAGGAATAAGGACCTTGGCCGCCTCTATTACCGAGGGGTCGACCTGTTCGGTCAGCACCGCCATGCGAAACGTCTCTTGTGCACCAACCAAGGTTCCGGTTTTGGTGGCCTCAAAATTTGCCTTATCAGTGATCTCTGTGGCCGGCGCGTTTTTGAGTATGTTCCAAGACCGCAGATATCCTGCGGCAGAATCAGCAAGGTCCTTTTTTGCTGTCTCAAGTCCCGCCAGCTTTTCAGTAGCATCAGTCAGTTTGATGGCGCTGTTGCGTCTTTCTACGCCTCGGATTCTGAGTGCGATAGCTCGATTATTGTTAAAGAGCGGAGCGCTGCCAATAAAATCCGGGTCAGCCGCTATACCCTCTTCGTACTTTGATATAGCTAGATCATAATTCTTGGCGTCAAAAGCAACCTTAGCATCTTGGGCCACCGCCGTAATTATCTCGTTTGTCTTTGCTGCCTTTGCGTTTTTTGCTTCGATCTCCGCCGCTTTTTTGTCAAAATCGGCCTTGGCCTTCTTCTCTTCTTCGGTCGGTACCGGAGGCCCATCTTCACCAGCCTTTACGGCTTTGACGCTACGTGCCTCGGTCTCCGTAAATTTCTTTCCATCACCGGGAGATAATACGATCAGCAACTTTTCTTGTCCGGCACGTACGTTCGGAAAGATCATCGGGGCACAGTTTGGCGCGCTCACAGCAAAAGTAAATACACCGCCCAGAGCTAAACCGGCAAATGCAAATCTGCCTTTA
The DNA here is from genome assembly GCA_040081695.1 of Pyrinomonadaceae bacterium. Lineage (GTDB taxonomy): Bacteria > Acidobacteriota > Blastocatellia > Pyrinomonadales > Pyrinomonadaceae > OLB17. The sequence goes on along the minus strand of JBEBGA010000042.1, from coordinate 6,040 downwards.
CTATCGGTTTTAGCCGAAGGAAACCCCGCTTTGACATCCGTTCGATAGACCTCAATCAAAGCCCCGGCAACCGGCTCTTGCGTCCCGTCAGCCTTTTTGACCTCGACCGTGCCACCGGACGGTGCCGTTTGGGCAAGAACAACCAATTGCCCGGCCATAAATACGGCTGCGGCAACGAGAAATGAAAAATAAAACTTACGTGACATTAGATTCCTCCGAGAAATGTTCGAACGGCCGAACTGGCTCCGATATGATGCCAAACGACAAAAAAGAGTTCGTTATTTTTCATATTCTAACCCAAACGCCGACAAAATTCGAACATTTTGTATGTTGTTGAGGTGATTTCGGCAAAATTCAAAAACGAACGCCCGTGTGATATCTTAAGCATTCGATCTTGCTCGATCTGCATCGGAGAACAAATGACAAACAAGATCTACAATTTTAGTGCCGGGCCGGCGATCCTGCCTGCTCCCGTTTTGGAAAAGGCGCGCGAAGAGCTGCTCTCGCTCGGAGGTATCGGCATGAGCGTGATGGAGATCAGCCACCGCTCAAAGCCATTTGAGGCGATACTTGCCTCCGCCGAGCAGGGCATCCGCGATCTGCTTTCGGTGCCGGAAAATTACCGCATCCTGTTCCTGCAGGGCGGTGCAACACTGCAATTTTCGATGGTACCGATGAATTTTCTAGGTGCTAATGAGGTAGCAGACTACGTAATAACGGGTGCTTGGGGTAAAAAGGCCCTCAAAGAAGCCAAACGTTGCGGGACGGCAAATGTCGTGTATTCGTCCGCTGACCGCGGGTTTAAGGCGGTTCCCTCACAGGCGGAGTTGAGCTTTAGCCCCAGTGCGAAATACGTCCATTACACGTCGAACGAGACCATCGAGGGTGTCGAATTCAAATACGACCTTGATGGCGGCGGCGTACCGGTCGTTTGCGATGCTTCGTCCAATATTTTGTCAAAGCCAATAAATATTCGCGAAAGCGCGTTGATCTACGCCGGAGCTCAGAAAAATATCGGCCCCAGCGGCGTGACCTTGGTCATCATCCGCGACGATCTGGTTGCTCAGGTCCCCGAAAACCAACATTCGATGCTCGATTACCGGCTGCTTGCCGAAAACGGCTCGATGCTAAACACACCAAACACTTGGGGCATTTATCTCATCAGCCTGGTGTGCGAGTGGCTCCGCGAACAAGGCGGCGTCACGGCAATGGCGGATAAGAATCAGGAAAAGGCGGCAATACTCTATGACGCTATCGACGCAAGCGACGGTTATTATTCAGGCCACGCGGACCGAGCGGCAAGGTCGCTGATGAATGTAACATTTCGCTTGCCATCCGAAGAACTCGAAAAGCAATTTTGTGCCGAGGCGACCGCCGCCGGGTTAGACGGTTTAAAAGGACACCGGTCCGTTGGAGGCATCCGAGCATCTATTTACAACGCGTTCCCTCGAGAAGGCGTCACTGCATTGGTCGATTTTATGCAGCATTTTGCTCAGCGAAACGGCTAAACGTCAATCTCACACTATAATATCTTTGGAAATCGTGCCGGTTTGTTGATTTCTTTAAAGTAAGGGCTGTTCTGCCCTTTCTTCCCGCCTGAGGTAAATTCACATGGCACTAATTGGCAACAAATTATACCGGGATATACGTTCAAAACAGGACGAGGCTGTCGAACTCGAACAGCAGCTTTCGCGTCTTGAGGACGATATCCGCAAGCTAAAGATCGATTTTGATATCTATTTTAACGGCGGCACAAAACGGCCGCCGCTCGAGGCTCGCGCCCGGCTCGATTCCAACATCAAGCGGATCTCAGACAACCGCAGCCTGACATACGCCCAGCGTTACCAGTTCAATATGCTCGTTTCCCGCTTTACCTCGTACCGCGAACTATGGCGGCGAACCCTAAAGGCCAAGGGTGAAGAGATGATGTAACGAAAAAGGCTTCGCATATCGCGAAGCCTTTTGACTTACAAAGTAACCATGTTTTCCATTAAAGATGTTGATCGACAGATCAAGATACTCTTGATATTAACAACTCTGCTGCTATGTCAACCCGGCCCAAGTTTACGACCAAAAACACCTTATTGACAGTAAATTTGCTGCTCGTTATGATTCATTCATGCGAATCGGCTCCTTTTTCCTATTGATCTGTATCACCTTTCTCGGTTTTGGCTGTGGAAATAACATCTTTCAGTCGCAGCCGTCGACGGCGATGGGGCTGCGTGAGGTGCCTGCCGTTCGGCTCAATTTCAGGTACGAGGGGGATGTTCCGGCACCGACGCTAGATGCCGCAAGAACGGGTGAGGAACGCAACGAAGCGATCCAGGCCGATTTTGACAACACCCGTCCGCTCGAAATACTCGACCGCACTCTTGCCGCACCCAATAAAAAGCACGTCGTCGCGATCTATCATCGCGTCACGGATATGCAGGCCGAATACCGGCTGGATATGTATCTCGCAGACGGAAAAGTGCTGAAAAAGCTGACTTCCGATTCAATGGCGGTGCATTTTCCCGATACCATTGTCTGGTCGCCTGATTCGAATTCGCTAGCCTTTGTCGCGATGACCCGCGGGGGGCTTGGAGCCGTGCCGGGAGCCTCGCCGTCCGCTTCGCCGGCGGCAAATACCGCGACAAGCCCGGCAACAAATGCGGCTTCAAACACTGCGGCGGTCGAGAGCAACTCCGATACAGAAACAAACGCCAACACGGCACCCGACGCGACACCGGCAACAGCTCCGACGCCGCCCGCACCGACCGGGATATTGACCTTTCGCACCGAGCAGATCTATATCTGCAATGCTGACGGCAGCGGTGTAAAACCGATCACCGAAAATGAAGGCCTGATCTATTTTTACTACGCCTGGTCGCCGGACAGCACAATGCTCGCGGCGCTCGCGGCAACCTCGCGTGAGTGGCGATATCTCGATATCAGTGCGGCCAGCAAAGGGGAATCGCTTATACCTCAAGGCCGCCCGCGCATCATCGAAAAGAACGGCCGTGAACGCCGTCTCGACGACAATCTCACCGCCGTCAGACCCGTCTGGTCGCCCGATTCGGCAAAGGTCGCCGCGGCATTTGGCAGCCAGATCCGGCTCTACGATGCGAACGGCACAAACCCGACTCAGGCCGCCATCCCTTTGCGAAACCAATTGCTTATCTCGTCTCAGGCCTACGACAGAGAACAGACGCGGCAGACACAGGCCGCTAATACCGACCCAAACGCTCCGCCCGCGGCAAACACCGAACAGCCGCTTTCGACGCTGCCGGACGAAAAGCTGCTCGTGTCGTTTAACCCGATCGTCGAGCTGGCCTGGACAGCCGAGGACCTGCTCTATCTAAAAACGGCGTACATCCGCCGGATGCAGAATGCGGCCGATAGCGTAATGAGCTTTGCCCGTTGGCACAGACTGGCGTTGACCACACAGGCAGCCGGCCCTGCCAGATAAATAAAATTATGAGATATGAATCGATCGCCGATATTTACTCAGCTAATGAAAAGATCCGCGAAGGCCTGCTCGCTACCGTCGCAAACGTCACCGACGCCGAATCCGCCGCATTGCCCGACGGAGAGAAATGGACGCCTAGTCAGCTTGTCGAGCACATAGCGATTGTCGAGAAGAACATTACGCGGCTGTGCGCAAGATTGACCGGTGCTGCAAAATCCGAAGGCAAGCTGGCTGACGGAAACATCGGCGTTTCAAATGAGACGATGGCCAAATGGGCCGCATCAGCAGACGCAAAACTCGAGGCCCCCGACCGCGTTCAGCCCACCGGCGATGTTTCCATCGCTGTTTCTATTGAGCAATTGTCAGGCAATGTCGATGCTTTAGCGGCTTTGCGGCCCGACTTTGAAACCTACGATATGACGGCGCACAAATTTCCGCACCCGTATTTTGGCGACCTGACGGCGACAGAGTGGCTGGTTTTGATCGGCGGACACGAAAGACGGCACACCATTCAGTTACAAAAGCTTTTGGAAAAGATCAGGGCATAAAAAAAGCCCGGCTGAAAGGAGGGTGATCCAGCCGGGCTAACGCTTCAAACATTTTCATAATAGCTAACGACTTTCTGCATGTCTGAAGACGCATTTATGATGTTGCGCTAAGTGCGGGCGTTGCTATAAATAATGTGCGTTTTCCCGTCCGTAAGGCTCGCCATTTGCTATCTTAATCGTCACGGTCTGTGATAACATTCCGTTTTCGTACATATAAGGAAATGTTGATGCACGCGCGTTTTTAGCGCCCTCATCTAATGCACTAGATCATGGATAAATTTTTGGTTCGCGGCGGCAACCCGCTGAGAGGAAAGATCGAGATCGGCGGGGCAAAAAACTCCGCTCTGCCGTGCCTCGCGGCCACGCTGCTCTCGTCTGAGACCGTCATTCTTCACAACGTCCCATACGTTAAGGACCTCATCACCCAGCGCCGTCTACTCGAGGACCTTGGTGCGACCGTGCTGACGCCTGAGCTGCGAACGCACAAGGTCACGGCCAATAATATCCAGACGTTTGAGGCTCCGTATGAGCTTGTAAAAACGATGCGTGCGAGCGTGCTCGCCCTAGGGCCGTTGCTCGGGCGTTTTGGCCAGGCAAAGGTCAGCTTGCCCGGCGGTTGTGCCATCGGCACGCGGCCCATCGATCTGCATCTGCGGGCGTTCGAACAGCTTGGTGCGGTCGTTTCGCTTGAGTCTGGCGATGTGGTCGCCCGCGCTCCAAAAGGGCGGCTGATCGGCAACACTATCAATTTTGAAAAGGTCACCGTCACCGGCACCGAAAACGTAATGATGGCCGCCGCTCTCGCCAAGGGAAAGACCATTATCCAAAACGCCGCTCAGGAACCTGAGATCGACGACCTTGCCGAACTGATGAATAAAATGGGCGCCCGTATCAAAGGTGCCGGAACACCAGTCATCGAGATCGAGGGTGTCGAGGCTCTCGGTTCTGCCGAGCACACCATCATCCCCGACCGCATCGAAACCGGCACATTTATCGTCGCGGCGGCGATCACGGGCGGCGAGATCGAGATCAAGAGCTGCGTTCCCGAACATATCACCGCCGTCATCGCAAAACTGCGTGAGGTTGGCGTCGAGATCGAGGAGCTGAACCAGAGCACCTTGCTCGTACGAGCTGGAGCAGGCGGGCTTCGCGGCAAGGATATGACCACCGAGCCGCACCCCGATTTCCCGACCGATATGCAAGCCCAGTATATGGCCCTGATGACCCAGGCAGAGGGCGAATCAAAGATCACCGAGACGATCTTTGAAAACCGCTTTATGCACGCATCTGAACTGATCCGCATGGGTGCAGACATCCATATCTCGGGCAATACCGCTATCGTCAAAGGCAAATCGAAACTGATGGGTGCTCCGATCATCGCATCCGACCTGCGTGCATCGGCGTCGCTGGTGCTCGCAGCGGTCGCGGCTGAGGGCGAAACGACCATCGACCGCGTCTATCATATTGACCGCGGTTACGAGACCATCGTTCGCAAATTTCGCTCGCTTGGTGCCGATATCGAACGCATTACCGAGAGCGTCACAGACGAACGAGCCAGCGAAGCCGCCAAATAACCTCCGATATGAGTGCCGAAGATTGTATTTTCTGCAAGATCGCCGATGGCAGTATTCCATCGGCCAAGGTTTTTGACGACGACGTTTGCCTAGCGTTTAACGATCTCAGTCCGCAAGCCCCGACGCACATCCTCATTATCCCACGCGAACATATTGATTCGATGGATAAAACCGGCGACCAACACAAGGGTCAACTTGGGCATCTATTGTTGACGGCGGCTGAGATCGCGCGTGAGCAGGGTTTTGCTAAGGATGGATATCGCATCGTAATAAATACGAACTCCGACGGCGGCCAGACCGTATTTCATTTGCACGTGCATCTGCTTGCCGGGCGGCTGTTCGTATTTCCGCCGGGCTAGAAAAATATTGTTAGATCGTTGGTTAGTTATGAAGCAAGTTTTTACAGTTGTTGTTCTCTCGCTGGCCGTAGGCCTGGGTTTTGGCTGCTCGAAAAATAATTCGAACACGGC
>JBEBGA010000315.1:0-3599 GCA_040081695.1 Pyrinomonadaceae bacterium | reverse complement strand
GGCCGCCTTCGCCCTTGATCTCGTTTAGACGTTGAACCGTTTCGCTGGCGGCGTCGGCGAGCGATAAACCCTTATATTTCATACGCGCGGCGACGTCATAAGCCGTCACCCCAAGCATAAAATATTCGCCATGGCCGGTGCATGAGACTGCAACGGTGTCGTCGGCGTAATTGCCGAGGCCGACGAGCGGAGTGTCGCCGACGCGGCCAAATTTTTTGTTGGTCATACCGCCGGTGGACGTGGCGGCAGCGAGGTGGCCGTTTATGTCACACGCGACAGCACCGACCGTTCCCATCGGTTTCGCCACGGCGTGATCAAGTTGGACGCGGCCCTCGGCCATTGCGTTTTGGAGTTGGAGCCAGCGGTGCTCGGTAAAGAAATATTCATCGGGTTCGGTCGCAATGCCGATCTGCTCGGCGAATTGGTTCGCCCCGTCGCCGGCGAGCAGGACGTGCTCGGTCCGCTCCATTACGAGGCGGGCGAGGCTGACGGGGTTTTTGATATTTTTGACAAACGCGACGGCTCCGGCGTTGAGGCGATGGCCGTCCATGATGCAGGCGTCCATTTCCTGTTTCCCTTCGTGAGTGAAAACAGAGCCGCGTCCGGCGTTGAAAAGCGGGAAATCTTCGAGTGAGCAAACGGTTGCCTCGACGGCATCAAGCGACGAACCGCCTTTTTCCAATATCTCCCAGCCGATCTTTAACGCCGTTTCGAGTCCGGTGCGATATTCCGCGTCGAGAGCAGGCGTCATCTGCGATCTGAGTATCGTCCCCGCCCCGCCGTGTATTGCTAATGCGATCTTCGCCATAAAGTGATTTTACCGCAGAGACGCTGAGACGCAGAGGAAGAAAAAGAAATTTTCACCACAAGTGAACACGGATAGACAAGGATAATAAGAAATATCTTTTTTCTTATCCGTGTTTATCTGTGTCCATCTGTGGACAAATTTCCTGCGTTTCAAAGTTTGGAATTTCGGAGTCTAAGGGCGTTTGTTATTACCGAGACCGAACTGAATGTCATCGCTGCGCTTGCGATCATTGGTGATAGCAGCAATCCAAAAATAGGGAACAGCACGCCCGCCGCGATGGGAACGCCGATGATGTTATAGGCAAAGGCAAAGAACAGGTTTTGGCGGATGTTGCTCATGGTTGCCTTGCTCAAGTTGATCGCTTTTAAGATGCCGTCGAGATCGGGTTTGAGCAGCGTGATATCGGCGGATTCGATAGCGACATCGGTACCGCTGGCGAACGCTATCCCGACACCTGCCTGAGCCAACGCCGGAGCGTCGTTGACACCGTCGCCAGCCATCGCGACGATCTTGCCTCTAGATTGGAGATCTTTGATCTTCGCGGCTTTGTCCTCGGGCATGACCTCGGCGAAGAACTGGTCGATGCCAAGCTGCTCCGCTACCAGTTCGGCGGTGATCTGGTTATCGCCTGTCATCATCACGACTTCGATGTTTTGACGACGCAGTTCGGCAATCGCAATTTCAGCCGACGGTTTTATGGCATCGGAAATTCCCAGATAACCGATGAGGATGCCGTCTACCACGACGAAGACAATTGTTTCGCGGTCGTATCGATGGGCGGCGATGGTATCGAAAAATTCCTCATCTTTTATCCCAATTAGGTAGTCCGCCAACATTGCCTCATTACCAATGCGAACAAGTTGTCCTTCTACTAGGCCTTGAACTCCTTGTCCGGACACAGAACTGAACTCCATTACCGGTTTTATTGAAAGTCCGTATTCTTCTGCACGAGAAACCACGGCCTGTGCTAGTGGGTGCTCACTCAGCTTTTCAAGGCTAGCCGCGAGAATTAAAACGTCTTGGCCCAAATGTCCAGAGGCTGCAACGACGCTTTGTACTGTCGGCTTGCCTTCGGTCAGTGTTCCGGTTTTATCGACAACTATTACATTTACTCTTTCAAGCGTTTCGAGAGCTTCGGCTTTTTTGATGAGGACGCCGTTTTTCGCGCCGTGGCCGGTGCCGACCATGATCGACATTGGGGTTGCGAGGCCGAGTGCACACGGGCAGGCGATAATGAGGACAGAAACGGCGGCGACGACGGCGGAGGCAAAGCTGCCGAGGACGAGCCATACGATGAACGCGAGGATCGCAACAAGAATTACCGCCGGGACGAAATATCCCGAGACGATATTGGCGAGGCGTTGGATCGGGGCACGGCTGCGCTGGGCTTCGCCGACCATGCGGACGATCTGTGCGAGCAGAGTGTCGCCGCCGACCTTTTCCGCACGCATTGTAAAGCTCCGGTTACCGTTGATCGTGCCACCTATGACTTTTGCCCCGGCTTGTTTTTCGACCGGCATCGACTCGCCGGTGACCATTGATTCGTCGATGGAGGTATTGCCTTCGGTGATCTCACCGTCGGTCGGCACTTTTTCGTTGGCTTTGACTCGCAACGTTTGTCCGGTCTGGACATCGCTGAGGTCGATGATCTCATCCATGCCGTCTTCTCTGATGACGGTCGCAGTTTCAGGGGCGAGGCGAAGTAATTCCTTGATCGCGGATGAAGTTTGCGAACGTGCCTTTAGCTCTAAAACCTGTCCGAGCAAAACCAGTGTCGTGATAACCGCCGCCGATTCGAAATATCCGGGGATCATGCCGGAATGCGTATCCCGCATCGAGGCAGGGAATATCTGCGGAGCGAACAATGCCGCCAGGCTCAATAAATATGCCGCACCTGTACCGATAGCGATCAGCGTGAACATATTCGGGCTAACGTTTTTGATCGAGGCGACCGCCCGTTGAAAGAAAGGGAACCCGCCCCAGAGGACGACTGGTGTGGCGAGGATGAATTGGATCCACATCGATGTTTTTGGTGAAACGACAGAATGGAACGCCGGGAACATCTCGCCCATTGCGAGGATAAAGACCGGCAGCGTCAGTATGATGCATACCGCAAACCGACGCTTCATGTCTAGGTATTCGTGGTCCGGAGCATCTTCGAGCGATATCTCTTTTGGTTCGAGGGCCATGCCGCATTTTGGGCAAGAGCCGGGGCCGATCTGGATGATCTCGGGGTGCATGGGACAGGTGTACTCTGAAGAAGACTGATAGACAGGAGACGAGAGACGAGAGTCTTCAGGCTCCGGTCTCTCGTCTCTTGTCTCTTGTCTAAGATAGAGCAATGGATCCGCGGCAAATTTATCGCGGCAGCCGGTCATGCAGAAGTAATATGTCACGCCTTTGTAATCATATTTGGCGGCTGCCGATTCGGGTAGAACAAGCATTTTGCACACCGGATCGACGTGCGGTTCGGGGATAATATCGTCCGGTTTTTTCCTGCCTAAAGTTACTAGCGGCTGCTGCATAAATAAATTTTACAGTATTTTGTAATTTTTTTTGGAAGTGCCAAACCATTAGGAATATTGTTTAACTAGGTAAAACTACATCGTTTTACCACCTTATCCGAAAAGGCAATCCCGATTGAGTCGGGAACGCAAAGCCAGGAGCCATTAAAAACGGCCGTCCGGCTGCCGAAGTGAGGTTATATGCACAAAAAACTCTTTCTTTTTCTTGGGCTTTTCGCCGCGTTGGCGAGTTGTGTCGTTGCTCAATCAAATAATTCACTAAAACC
>JBEBGA010000041.1:0-13425 GCA_040081695.1 Pyrinomonadaceae bacterium | reverse complement strand
CCGATTCAACCACTCTCGCACCTCTCCGCGAACGTATGATTCTAACGGTTTCGGGCGGGTGTTTTCAAGTTGGAGATGAAATCTACCGCTCGCCTACGCAGGCGGTTCTGACTTTTTGCGTCTTGCCTGAAAGAAATTTTGCATCAGCGAGCGGCATTTGTCGGCGAGGACGCCGGACGTGATCTCCATACGATGATTGAGGTCGGGGCTGTCGCAGACGCGGAAATGCGTCTCGACGGCACCAAAACGCTCGTCTGCGGCTCCATAGACGACGCGGGCGACACGGGCGTTGACGAGTGCTCCGGCACACATTGCGCAGGGTTCGATAGTGGTGTACATGGTCGTTCCCGTCAGGCGGTAATTGCCTGTGCGGATCGCGGCAGTACGAAGCGCGAGAATCTCGGCGTGGGCGGTCGGATCGTTGTTTTTTATGGTGCGGTTCGATGTGGCCGCGAGTATCTTGCCGTCGGCGTCGATGATAACGGCACCGACCGGCACCTCGCCGAGCTTTTCGGCTTCGCGAGCGACGTGGATCGCCCGCCACATCCAGTTTTCATCCTCATCAATCATCGTCTCTGAGTTTAGCCGAATGGCCATAATCTTGCATCCGAACACCTAAAATGTTACATCTAACATACGTAAGTTTATTCGTCCCCTCGAAGCTAAACCGCCTGAAACGCTATGAACGACGAGGTTCGCCCCGGTTCACAACCTGTCGATCAGGACATTCATATAACGAATGTGCCGCAGTCTTTCCGCGCCTTTGCCGAGGAAGTCCACAAGCGTGCCGAAAAGCCGAAAACGACGCCTCTGACCATCCCGCAAAAACTGGCACCGGCCGAATTTAACACGGCGCTGGTGCATTTTTATCGTGGCGAGGTCTCGCGATCGAACGTCTGGCGCGGACGGCTTGATGCAACGACAAACTGGGCGGTAATTACGGCGGGTGCGACTCTGTCGTTCGTTTTCAGCTCTCCGGACAATCCGCATTTTGCGATCCCGATCAACACGTTGCTCGTTTCGATATTTCTATTTATGGAGGCCCGAAGGTACCGTTATTACGAGGTTTGGGCCAATCGTGTGCGTGTGCTTGAGACGGGCTATTTCGCCCCGATGCTGTCGCACCGTACCATTCCGCCGGACAAAGAATGGGCAGAGCATATATCAGCCGATCTGATGTCTCCGCGATTTACGATAAGCGAATGGGAAGCTGTCGGACGGCGTTTGCGGTCAAATTATCTGTGGATATTTGTACTGCTATCGCTGTCTTGGACGCTAAAGATCTATATCCATCCGTCGCCGATACCGGTAGCGACTGAGGCCGATCGTAAAATATTTTGGGACCTGTTTTTTCAACGGGCGACGGTCGGGCTCGCACCGGGCTGGCTGGTCGTGCTATTTGGGGCATTGTTTAACGCGACAATTATTTTCGTCGCATTTAGCACGCTCAAGCTAAGGGACGCGTCGAGCGAGGTGCTGCCGCTTGAAAGTTTTGAGTGGCACCCTTTAAAACAGGTGTCGGACTGGGCGGAAACAAATCTAAAGAGGCGGAATCCGACCCGCCGATCAAAAAAAGCACGGCAACGCGTGCGTTCAATTCACAAAACCGAAACTTAATATTTAGGAGCTATTTTATTTATGCCAATCGATATGGAAGATCGCGGACAAGCGCTCGAAAACGAGTATTTTCACCGCAAAGAACAAGAACTTATTGCCAATCTCAAAGCGAAAATTCAAGACGACGACGCTAAACGCCTAGGTATCAAATGTCCGAAATGCGATGGTACGCTTATCGAGACAGATTTTGACAAGATCAAGATCGACGTCTGTGACAAATGTTCGGGGGTCTGGCTTGACGCCGGCGAACTGACGCAGATAGCCGACAAGGACGAGGAAAGCGGTTGGTTTGGAAAGCTGTTCGGCTAGGAAGAGGATGGCCCACGAAACACACGAAAGACACGAAAGTTAGAGCAAGTTGAACTAATAGTTTCGTCTCTTTAGTGTATTTTGTGGGCAAATATTTTATGTTGAACTTTGCAATTGAAACCGCCCGTGAAGCCGGGCAGCTGCTGCTCGAAAAATTTGATCGAGGTATCGCTGTTAATAAAAAAGGCGATATCAATCTCGTGACCGAGGCTGATCTTGCGAGCGAAGCTCTCATCATCGAACGCATCAAATCGTACTATCCCAAGCACTCGATACTGGCGGAGGAATCGGGCGAGGCCGTCATTATTGGCGGCGATAATACCTGGAAATGGATCATTGATCCGCTTGATGGTACGACAAATTACGCACACGGATATCCATGTTTTTGCGTGACGTTGGCGATTGAGCATGAAGGCGAGATCGTCATCGGCGTGACGTTTGACCCGACGCGTAATGAGATGTTTGCGGCTGAGCGAGGGCGTGGTGCGAGCCTTAACAACAAACCGATCCGCGTATCGAGTGCAGAGGAACTAGGCGATTCGCTCATCGTCACGGGCTTTCCATACGATTTCAAACGCCGCGAGGATTTTGCACGTCACCTTACACAGTTTCTGATCCGTTCACGTGGCGTGCGGCGTGACGGTTCGGCGGCGATAGATCTTGCTTACGTTGCGTGCGGACGGTTCGACGGGATGTGGGAAGAGGGACTGAACCCTTGGGACATGGCGGCGGGCATCTTGCTTATCGAAGAAGCGGGCGGCCAGATCAGTGGTTACGACAATTCAAAATTTAGCATCTACTCCCCGCCGATGGTCGCCAGCAACGGCCTGATCCATTCGCAGATGCTTGATGTCCTCCGTTGAAAACACGCCATACGCGGCACAACCCCCGCGTGTGATAATCTTAATTTTTCGTTAACTCGTGAATTATGTCGTGGTTTCGCAGAGACAAGCCAAAGATCGATGAGCAGGAATCGGACGAGGAGCAAACCGTCCGCACCGAGGGTATTTTTGTTAAATGCCCGGAGTGTGAGAGTGCTCTGTACAAGCGTGAGCTGAACGATTCGCATGATGTCTGCACGCATTGCGGATATCATTTTCGCTACACGGCCGAGGGTCGTCTGCAAGATCTGTTTGACGACGGACTGTACGAAAAGCTTGACGAAGAGGTAATGTCGGGCGACCCGCTCATATTCACCGATTCAAAACCCTACAAAGACCGTATCGAGCAAGCCAAATCAGCATCGGGCTTACCCGAAGCCATTATCTCCGGCAAGGGTATGGTCGGCGGGCATCTCGTCTATGCAGGGGCTATGGACATGGCGTTCATCGGCGGATCGATGGGCTCGGCGGTCGGCGAAAAGATCACGCGTCTTGCCGAAGCGGCGCTTGAAAATCGCGGTGCTTTGGTTATATTTGCCGCTTCGGGCGGTGCACGTATGCAAGAGGGTACGCTTTCGCTGATGCAAATGGGCAAGATCTCGGCGGCTCTGCAACGGTTGCATGAGGCACGTCTGCCGTTTATCTCTGTACTGACAGACCCCACGACTGGCGGCGTAACAGCAAGTTTTGCGATGCTCGGCGACGTAATACTTGCCGAACCAAAAGCTCTCATCGGTTTTGCCGGGCCTCGTGTCATCGAGCAAACCATCCGCCAAAAACTGCCAAAAGGCTTTCAGCGCAGCGAATTCTTGCTCGAACACGGCATGGTCGATATCGTTGTCGACCGACGCGAAATGAGCGACACCATCATCAGAATGCTTGATTTTATGATGAACAAACAGGTCGCCGCCTAAGCAAAGGGCATGGATTTCGCCGCATCCACCAAATATCTCTACTCGCTTGGCAACGAAGTCTCGGCAATGAAGCTGGGGCTCGACAATATCCGAACACTGCTCGACGCACTCGATAAACCACACGAAAAATATCTGAAAGTACAGGTCGCCGGGACGAACGGCAAAGGCTCGGTCTGTGTGTTTTTGAACTCGATCTGTCTCGAGGCGGGTATTAAAACGGGGCTTTACACATCGCCGCATCTCGTATCGATCACCGAACGCGTAAAGATCAACGGCATCGACATTAGTGAAGACGTATTTGCCCGCCAGGCGACCCTTGTACGGGAAACTGCCGAAAGTCTGTTAGCCAAAGGTCAACTCGAATACCGCCCGACTTTTTTTGAGCAGATGACGGCCATAGCGCTGGTCGCATTTGCCGAGGCTAAGGTAGAACTGGCGATACTCGAAACCGGCCTCGGCGGACGGCTAGATGCAACGACAGCGGCGAATGCCGAGATCGCCGCGATAACGCGAATAGATCTCGACCATCAGGAATATCTGGGTGAGACGATCGAAGAAATTGCTTCTGAGAAAGCGGCGATAATTCACGCGGGATCGAAAGTTGTTGTTGGTGAGCAGCGTCGCGAAGCATTGAAGGTCGTTCTTGAGCGATGTTACCAATTTGGTATTCAGCCAATATCGACAGAGGCACACTCCCTACCGGTCGTGTTTCCGCCTTTGGGGCTGAAGGGGCGACATCAACTAGAGAACGCAAACGTTGCGAGCCTTGTCGCCGAAATACTCAAAGAGTATTTTCCGATCACTCCTGAGAACATGGTCAGTGGGCTGAAAAACGCCCGCCATCCCGGACGCCTTGAATATCAAGGAAAATATCTTTTTGACGGAGCACACAATATCGGCGGAGCAACTGCCCTAGCCGAATATATTCGTGAATTTGAAACGCGGCCGATCACGCTTGTTTTTGGAGCGATGGATGACAAGAATGTGGCCGAGATACTTGCGATTCTCGAGCCGCTTGCACAGCGGATCGTTTTAACAGAGCCGTCAAATTCACGTTCGCATTCGTATCAGGAACTTCTTGAGCAAATGCCAGCGGAGATGTCGAAAGAAAGAACATTTGCGACCGACAATGTGAAAAGTGCGATCGATATCGCGAATGAGGTGACGCAGGACGACGGGGTCATTTTGGTGACCGGCTCGCTTTATCTTGTTGGCGAGGTTAAGAGCATTCTGCGATCTCAAATTTGAGATTTCAGATTTCAAAATTAAGATAGATATATGCATAAATTGGTATTGATCCGCCACGGCGAGAGCCAGTGGAATAAAGAGAACCGTTTTACGGGTTGGAAAGATGTTGACCTGTCGGAAAAGGGCATTGACGAGGCGCATGCCGCCGGTAAGCTGTTGAGATCAGAGGGGTTTGAGTTTGACGCGGCTTATACATCGGTGCTCAAGAGGGCTATTCGGACGCTGTGGATCACCCTTGATGAGCTTGACCGTATGTGGCTGCCGGTGACGAAGACATGGCTACTCAATGAGCGACATTATGGCGGGTTGCAGGGCTTGAACAAGGCTGAGACTGCCGCACAATATGGTGACGAACAGGTGCTCGTATGGCGGCGAAGCTACGACATACCGCCACCGGAGATGGAAGATACGGACGAGCGGTATCTTGGTAATGATCCGCGATACGCATCGATAGCAGATTTTCCAAAGACGGAGTGTCTGAAAGACACGGTCGATCGTGTCGTGCCTTATTTTGAGAGCGAGATAATGCCAAAGATCCGCGAAGGCAAGCGTCTGATCATCGCCGCACACGGCAACAGCCTGCGGGCGTTAGTTAAATATCTCGACAACATCCCCGACGACGAGATCGTCAATCTCAATATCCCGACCGGCGTGCCGCTAGTTTACGAACTCGATGCCGATCTAAAACCGATCAAGAGCTATTATCTTGGGGATGAAGATGCCATCAAGGCCGCTCAGGATGCTGTTGCGAATCAGGGCAAAGCCAAATAGTCAGAACCACCTGCGGTAACGGGTGCTTGAAGGTGCGGAAGATACAACCTAATGAGAAACAAGACTTTGATACTAATATTCATCGTCGCGGCGTTCACGCTCAGCGTTGCCGCTCAGAAAAATCCAAATGTCTCGAACAATGAGATCGCCGGCGGGTTGAAAGAGGCCCTATCAAAAGGCGTTTCTTCGGCGATAAAATCGCTTGGCAAAGAGGACGGTTTTTTCGGGAATGTTCGCGTCAAGATACCGCTACCTAAATCGCTGCAAAAGGTCGAAAAGCTAGCCCGTGTAGCTGGGCAGGGAAAGGCGGTTGACGAATTTGTATTATCGATGAACCGTGCTGCCGAAAAAGCCGTGCCTGTCGCCATTGACGTTTTTGTCGATGCGATCAAAAAGATGACATTTGACGACGCACGGCAGATACTGTTTAGCGGTAAGGACGATTCGGCGACGCAGTTCTTTCGCAAAACCAGCGAAGAGACTCTGCGGTCGAAATTTCGCCCGATCGTCGAGAAATTTACCGGCGAAACCGGGGTCACGCAGAAATACAAAGCAATGGTGGGCAAAGCGGGGTTTGCGGCTCAATTTCTCGGCAAAGATGCCACGGACCTCGACGGATACATCACGCAAAAAGCCCTCGACGGCCTGTTTTTACTTGTAGCTGACGAAGAGAAAAAGATCCGTAAAAATCCTCTCGGACGTACTACCGATCTGCTCCGCAAAGTGTTTGGGATCTTGCGTTGAGGTGACAACTTTGCTGAGGCCCGCGCGTGAGCAAGGGCGTGACATCCAACATCCGTGTTACGCCCTTACTTACGTGTGGGCTTCCGCATTCGAAAGATAACTTTATGTGGCAAAAAGCCATCTTTTTTCTGCTTATCATCTTCATCCTGTCGCCTTGGGGTTCGCCCGGGGTGGCGTTGGTGCTCGGGCTTGCGGTGGCGTTGACGATCGGAAATCCTTTTCCGCAGGTTGAAGGGAAACCGACGACGTATTTGCTGCAGGCGTCGGTCGTTTTGTTGGGATTTGGGATGAACCTCGGGGCTGTGCTGAAAGCAGGCCAGAGCGGAATACTGTTTATTCTGGTGGTGGTGTTTGGTGCGTTGGCATTGGGGTTCGTGTTTGGGAAATTGCTCGCGACGCCAAAGCGGATCACGACGTTGATCACGGTCGGCACGGCAATTTGCGGCGGATCGGCCATCGCCGCCGTCGGGCCGGCGATCAAGGCTGAGAATGACGAGATGTCCGTCTCGCTGGGCACAATATTCGTCCTGAATGCCGTCGCGTTGTTTGCGTTTCCGTTCATCGGACATACGGTGGACATGTCGCAGGAGCAGTTTGGGCTTTGGTGCGCGGTGGCAATACAGGACACGAGTTCGGTGGTCGGGGCGTCGTCCGCGTTTGGAGCCGCCGCACTCGCGATTGCCGCGACCGTCAAACTCGCACGAGCCCTATTCATCGCACCGCTTGCACTCGCACTCTCGTTTGCCTTCCGTGAGAAAGACGCAAAGGCAAAGATCACTGTGCCTTGGTTCATTTTTCTTTTCGTTGCGGCGGCCACAATTAGGACATTTGCTCCGGTCATTATTCAGCCGAGTATCTTTGACGCGATCGTAAACCTTGCAAAAGCGGGATTTACCGTGACTTTGTTCCTGATCGGACTAAGCCTGTCGGTCGCAATGCTCAAAAAGGTGGGCGTTCGCCCGTTTCTGCTCGGAACGATCCTCTGGTTGATCATCGCGTCGCTCGCACTCATAGCCGTACTTAACTTTGCCTAACGAACTGCTATAATACTCGTTTCGACTACGCGCTGAAATTGCCACCTAGATGAGTATCAAGCAGATAACCGTGCGCGGAGCACGCCAGCACAACCTCAAAAATATCGATGTCGATATTCCGCGCGATAAATTTGTCGTGATAACGGGCTTGTCGGGCAGCGGTAAATCTTCGCTGGCATTCGATACGATCTATGCCGAGGGACAACGGCGTTATGTGGAATCGTTATCTGCCTACGCCCGCCAATTCTTAGATCAACTGGAAAAGCCTGATGTTGATTCAGTCGAGGGGCTGAGTCCTGCGATCTCCATAGAACAGAAAACAGTTTCGCGTTCGCCTCGTTCAACAGTCGGCACGGTCACGGAGATCTACGATTTTTTCCGGCTACTGTTTTCGTCGATCGGGCAGCCGCATTGTCATCAATGCGGTGAGCCGATCACGCGGCAGTCTGTGGATCAGATCGTCACAGGTATATCGGATCTGCCGGACGGCGAACGCGTGATGATACTCGCGCCGGTCGTTCGCGGGCGTAAGGGTGAATTCAAAAAAGAGCTCGAAAAGCTACACAAAGACGGTTTTTTGCGGGCACGCATCGATGGAGAGCTGCGGCAGCTTGACGAAGAGATCATCCTCGACAAACGTAAAAATCACACAATAGAGGTCGTTGTGGACCGGCTGTTGATGAAGGAGGGCGTCCGCGAACGTCTGAGCGAATCGGTCAAAACCGCTCTCAAACTTACGGGTGGAGCGGTGCTTATTTCGATCATCGATGGCGATGAAAAGCTCTATTCCGAAAAGATGGCGTGTGTAAATTGCGGCATCAATATCCCGACGCTCGAGCCGCGTTCGTTCTCATTCAACTCGGCTTTTGGAGCGTGTAAACGCTGTCAGGGCATCGGCACCGTGATGGAGATCGATGCGAAAAAGATCGTGCCAAATGAGAGCGTGGCGGCCGGTAAGATCGATTTTCTCAATGGTGCTGACAAGGCCGGTGCGACGTTTCTGCGGGGAGCATTGATCGCGATAATCGAGAAATTTACCGACGGCGATCCGCTCGAACCGCCGACAGGCAAGGAAAAGGAACGCAAAGGAAAGCGGAAAAAGTCGAAGGACGGAGGGTCGAGCGATTCCGTACAGGCGTTACTCGAAACTAAATTTGCGGACTTGCCGCAAGAGATCCGTGATGCTTTTTTCCACGGTACAAAGCGGCGGATGACGTTTCGCCACGGCGATTACAAATTTGAACGCGACTGGCGTGGAGCGATGCGGGCGATGAGCGAGCGGATCGAAAACCCGCCGTCAGAAAAGATCAAAGCGGCGCTTGAGGAGCTGATAGCCCCGATCACGTGCCCGGGCTGCGACGGCCAACGTTTGCAGCCTGAGAGCCTCGCGGTTCGTGTCAACGGTATTGGCATCGGCGATTACACGAGTTTGCCGATCTCAGACGCGGTCAAGAAGATCGACGCGATCAAGCTTTCACCCCGCGACGAAAAGATCGCCGGACTCGTGCTCAAAGAAATTCGTGACCGGACGCGTTTTCTGGATGCGGTGGGGCTTGGTTATCTGACGCTCGATAGGTCGTCGGCGTCGCTGTCGGGCGGCGAAGGCCAGCGGATTCGGCTGGCGACGCAGATCGGGTCGCAGCTTCGCGGTGTGCTTTATGTGCTGGACGAGCCGAGTATCGGGCTGCATCCGCGTGACAATGAGCGTTTGCTTGAGACACTGCATATGCTTCGCGACCTTGGAAATTCGGTTCTCGTCGTCGAGCACGACGCTGAGACGATCGAGCGTGCGGATTACGTAATCGATCTCGGGCCGCTTGCGGGGACGCACGGCGGCGAGGTGATCGCGTTTGGCAGCCCGAAAGAGATCGCCAAGAATAAGGAATCGTTGACCGGGCAATATCTCAGCGGGAAGCTAAAGATCGACATCCCTGATGTGCGGCGGCTGGCGAACGGCAAACGAATCAAGGTCAACGGTGCGAAAGCCTACAATCTCAAAAACATAGACGCCGAGTTTCCTCTTGGGTTGCTGACCGTCGTGACGGGCGTTTCGGGTTCGGGCAAATCGACGCTTGTCGAAGAGATCCTCTATCCCGCGCTTTACCGTCACGTCTATAAATCGGCCGTGGAACCGCTCGCACACGATAGTATCGAGGGGCTTGGTCTGGTGGACAAGATCATCGAGATCGACCAAAAACCCATCGGCCGCACGCCACGATCAAACCCGGCGACGTTCACGGGGCTGTTCACGCCGCTTCGTGAGCTGTACGCGATGCTCCCGGAATCACGCACTCGCGGCTACAAATCCGGCAGGTTTTCGTTTAACGTCAAAGGCGGCCGTTGCGAAGCTTGCGAAGGCGGCGGCATGAAACGCATCGAGATGAATTTCCTGCCGGACGTTTACGTGACGTGCGACGTTTGCCGCGGGCATCGCTACAATCGCGAAACGCTCGCTGTCAAATTCAAGGGCCTCTCGATCGCGGACATGCTCGACACGACCATCGAAGACGCTCTGCCGTTGCTCGAAAACATCCCGTCGATCCGCAAGGTCCTCGAAACGCTGCTCGATGTCGGCCTCGGCTACATCAAGATCGGCCAGTCGTCCACGACGCTCTCCGGCGGCGAGGCTCAACGCATCAAGCTCGCCAAAGAGCTCTCCAAACGCGCGACCGGCAAAACGATCTACATCCTCGACGAACCGACGACCGGCCTCCACTTCGCCGACGTTCACAAACTGCTCGACGTCCTGCAAAAGCTCGTCGATACCGGCAACACCGTCATCGTCATCGAGCACAACCTCGACGTCATAAAATCCGCCGACCACATCATCGACCTCGGCCCCGAAGGCGGCTCCGGCGGAGGCCGTGTCGTCGCCACGGGCACGCCCGAAGAGGTAGCGAAGGTTAAAAAATCGTTCACCGGCCAAGCATTGAAGGCAGTTCTGAATTAATTCCCGTCGAATCCCACGGCATGAACTACCGCTGATTTTAACGCGGCGTGTGTGAATTCCCTCGCAGTTCCGGTCCGGTATCGATAAATCTGTACTAAATCCTAATAAAAACTTAGATGAGCAGAGTGCTGCTTGGCATAATTGTTGCGGATATCCAGGTATGAAGGAGTTGTCTGATACACCAGATGCTTTGGCCCCGCATTCCGCAACGGAGTTGGATATCTCTGTCCCCGTCTTTCGTATTCGAGGTATCTCCAAGGTCTACCAGATGGGCGATGTAGAGGTACATGCGCTTCGCGAGGTCGATCTGGATCTATATCGCGGTGAGTTGGCGGTGCTGCTCGGTGCGTCCGGCAGCGGTAAATCAACCTTGCTGAACATCATGGGTGGCCTCGACATTCCAACCTCTGGCGAGGTCATTTACGACGACCACGACCTGACAAAGGCATCCGACAAGCAACTGACCATATTCCGGCGGGATCACGTTGGGTTTGTATTCCAATTTTACAATCTGATCCCGAGCCTTACCGCGCTCGAAAATGTGCAGTTAATAACAGAGATCGCGGCCGACCCGATGAAGGCCGACGAGGCCCTTGAGATCGTCGGACTCAAGGATAGGATGAGCCATTTTCCGGCTCAGCTATCCGGAGGTGAGCAGCAGCGGGTCGCTATTGCCCGGGCGATAGCCAAGCGTCCTGACGTTCTGCTATGCGACGAGCCAACCGGAGCTCTCGACTATCAAACCGGAAAGATCGTCCTTGAGGCGATCGAGCTCGTTAACCGCCAACTGGGAACAACAACAGCGGTCATTACGCACAACGCGTCGATCGCTCAAATGGCTGACAGGGTCATCCACATCGGGAGTGGTAAGATCCTCTCGGTCGAGACAAACGAGACCAAAGCGAGGCCTTCGGACCTGATTTGGTAATGCACAAAGGAGGTGCGATATGGATCTAGTACACATACATTTACTTCTCAATCACATTCCGGTCTTTGGACTCTTGATCGGATTTTTGATCCTTTCCTGGGGAACCCTGCGCGACTATGGCGAGGTTAAGAACACCGGCTTGGTGGTGCTGTTCGTCACGTCCTTGGTGGCAATTCCTGTTTATCTGACCGGCGAACCGGCTGAGGAGGTTGTTGAAAAACTGCCGGAGGTTTCTGAGCAGATCATTGGACTTCACGAAGACGCGGCGATCTACTCGCTGGTGTTGTGCATTGGGACCGGGATCGTTGCGTTTTTAGCCCTTATCGCCCGGAGATTCCTGTCGGAAACGATCGCTAGGTTCGGAATATTCTTTGTTTTGCTCGTGGCCCTGATCGCCGGAGCGTCGATAGCGTATACCTCAAACCTCGGAGGGCAGGTGCGGCACAGTGAGATCCGTCAGGCTCAGAGTGGCACAAACGGTGCCGAAACACCGGCGGCCGAGAAGAAGAAAGAGAAAGACGACGACGATGATTAATTATGAAGCGTGCGCTCTTCAAAAAACTGTTTCGTGACATCGTGCACCTTCGCGGACAAATAATCGCAACGGCGTTGGTCGTCGCATGTGGTGTAGCCTCGTTCGTCGCGATGCGCAGCACCTATGATTCGCTACTCGCGACTCAGCAGGACTACTACGCCGAATACCGGTTTGGCGATGTTTTTGGCCATCTGACGCGGGCGCCAGAAAGCATCAGGCCCGTCCTCGAGAGAATTCCCGGCATAGCCGCCATACAAACACGGGTTGTCGCCGATGCGGTTCTCAGTCTGCCCGGGCTGCGCGAACCCGCCCAAGGGAAAATTGTGACCATACCGGAGCGACAGGCTGCAATGTTAAACGACATTCACTTGATAAGCGGGCGCTATATTGCCGCGGGAAAGCCTGATGAGGTCATCGTCAGCGGAGCCTTTGCGGAAGCCAACCACTTTGTGCCGGGTGATTCGATCGAGGCAATTATGAATGGCCGTTGGCGGCGGCTGACGATCGTCGGGGTCGGGCTATCGCCCGAATATATTTACGAGATACGGCCCGGCGACGTCTTTCCTGATAACAGGCGATTTGGGATCATTTGGATGGACCGGCGTGCCGTTGGAGCGGCATTCAATATGCTGGACTCCTTCAATGACGTTTCGGCAACATTGGCTCCAGGGACGTCTCAGGAAAGTGTGATCGAGGAGATCGACCATGTTCTAAAGCAATATGGCGGCACCGGGGCGTACGGCAGAACTGACCAGCAATCGTACCGTTTTATCTCAAACGAATTTGCTCAGCTCAGAACTTTCGGCACATTTTTGCCGCTTATCTTTCTCGGCGTCACGGCATTTCTGCTCCATCTCGTGCTTTCCCGTCTGGTCAACACTCAGCGTGAACAGATAGGACTGCTCAAGGCGTTTGGCTATTCAAACAACGAGATAGGTATTCATTATTTGAGTCTCGCGATCATCGCTGTAACCGGCGGCTTGCTGCTCGGCGTTCTGCTCGGTATTTGGATGGGCAGCGGCATGACAGCAATGTACGCGGATTATTTTCGCTTTCCGGTCCTCACGTTCAGGGCAAGTCCGTCGCTGGTCATCTACTCGATATTGATCACGCTCGGTTCTGCAACGGTTGGAGCGATCTCGGCCGTTCGAACGGCTGTATTGCTGCCGCCCGCCGAAGCTATGCGTCCCGAAGCTCCCGCGTCGTTCAAGCCCGGATTGCTTGAAAAGAGCGGGTTCAAGGAATACGTATCGCCTGAGAATCGGATCGTTCTCCGCAATCTTTCGCGTCAACCGGTAAAGGCACTCCTTTCTGTTTTCGGTATTTCCCTTGCTGCCGCTCTCCTTTTCACCGGGTTTTATTTCTATGATGCGATCAACCAGATAATCGAAGTTCAATTCGTACAGGCGATACGCGAAGACGCCGTGATAACGTTCAACACGACGCGCCCGCAGCGAGCACGTCTTGAACTCGCTGCTATGCCCGGCGTTAGCA
>JBEBGA010000314.1:0-3660 GCA_040081695.1 Pyrinomonadaceae bacterium | reverse complement strand
ACTCGCGACAGTGCCAAACGCCTCGCAACCTGATGATGTAGCTCAAACCGCTGCCCGAGGCCTCGACATGCTCGATGGCGGAGCGGAGAATTTTGGCAAAAAGGCGCCCGATCTTGCCGAGACTGAGCATCTCAGACGGGCGAACATCTATCAATTTAACCGCGACTTTGCTGACGCCAAGCTGCATTTCGAGGCGGTCATTGCTCGATTCCCCAACGGCGTAAATGCGATGGACGCGATCCTGCAGATCGGACGCGGTTTTTCGCAGCAAGGCGACTATGTCGAGGCGTTAAAATGGTTCGAACGTGTGCAAGAACAATACCCAGAAAGCACCGCCGCAAAAGAAGCTCTGTTGCTGTCCGCATCGGCCTATGCCCGCGTCGGTAAACATAAAGAGGCGCTAAAGCGCTATCAGAAATCTATCGAAAAATTTCCCGCGGACGAAAAGCTTGAGCGTGCGTATCTAAACGTCGTCGATCTCCACCGGGATCAAGGGGATGACCATGAGGCTCTGAAATGGTGCGGCAAGACCCGTGAAGTATTTAAGGGCAAGCTGCCGGAGACGATCGCAACATTTGCGGAGGCTCGAATCCACATTGTTCGCGGCGATTGGGACTCAGCACTCACGCAACTCGAACATCTGGCAACACTCGCCGACCTCGGCGGCACAACGCCCGGCGGCACAACCTTGGCTGAGGTCACGTTTCTAAAAGCCTATGCCCTCGGACAGTTGAAACGATACGGCGAGGCCGTTGATACATATTTGTCAATCCATGACGGCCGGGCGGAATATTACGGCTGGCGTGCGACCGAACGGCTTCGCGAAATGGCAAAAGATGAAACTGCGGGTTCTTTTATTACGCAAAAGATCGGGCTGCTAACGGTCGGGCTTAAAGCAAAAGATGCAGACACTCGGCGAAAACATGCCTTGGGAATTTTACGTCTGACCGACAAACCGGACATCCGAAATAACGCTCTCGCCGCTATTAAAGCTGCCACCAAGACGCTGCCAAAATATCTCGGCGTGCCTGATATCAAGTCGACCGAGAAAAAAAGCGAAGATCGAAACACCATCGCCGGTGCTCTAATTTCGCTCGGCCTGTACGACGAAGCAGCTCCCGAACTTGAGGCATCGGGAAAAGCAACGCCAGACGCCTTAGCTAACTATTACGCTCGGGGGAACCGCGGCGACCGGGCTTTAGCCGTCATCGAACCGCTTTGGCGAAAAATGCCGACGGACTATCCGATCGAGCTGATGCCGCGTGAGCAGTTGCTGCTGCTCTATCCGGCAGTTTATGACAATGAACTGCGCTCGACCGCGGCGGCTTACAATATCGATCCGCGTTTGCTGCTCGCGATAATGCGGCAGGAATCACGGTTTCAGCCAGACGTGAAATCTTACGCAGCGGCTCGCGGGCTGATGCAGTTTATTTCGACAACATCGACAAAGATCGCGGGATCTCTTGGCCGTACCAATTTTCGTCAGGACGAGCTTTATTATCCGCCGACGGCTATCAGGCTTGGCTCTAAATATATCAGCGATCTTTTTTCCATGTTTCCTCAGCAGCCTGATGCCGTCGTGGCCAGCTATAACGGAGGTGAGGACAATATGAAACGCTGGTTGTCGCGTTCGCGATCAAATCAGCCCGAGCGGTATGTGCCCGAGATAATGTTTGCTCAATCAAAAGCATACGTTCATCAGGTGATGACCAGTTACAGGATGTATCAGCTAATTTATGACGAGCAGCTCAGGGCGAGATGACATTTTCCGGCGGTTGTTACATCATTTGACTATATGCGCGAAGCTGCTCTATTTATTTTTTGTATCTTTCTGTTTTCAGCCTGTAAGACGGGCACCGAATCTAATTCGTCAACGAACGCTAAACGCTATCCGATCAAGGGCAAAGTCGTCTCGGTCGATCGCACCGCAAAGAAAGCCAAGATCGACCACGAAAAGATCGAGGGCTATATGGACGCGATGACGATGGATTTTCCGATCCACGCCGATTGGGTCTGGGATGATCTCAAGCCCGGTGCGGAAATTCGTGCGGAAATGGTTGTCGATAACACCGCAAAAGATCCGTATTGGCTTGAAAATATCGGCATCATCGTCGCGGCAAATCCGAACGGCGGCGATCCGCCGATCAATGAAAAATTTGCCCAGATCGGCCTTAGCGTCCCGGATTTTGCATTGACCAACCAGGACGGCAAACGCGTGGCGGTCAGTGATTTTAAGGGCAAGTCCCTCGCGATCACATTCATTTATGCAAGATGCCCGCTGCCGGATTATTGCATCAAGATGTCGACCGCGTTTAGCGACACGGCAAAACTGATCGCAAATGACGAGGAGCTAAAAGACAAAGTGCGGCTGCTCTCAATATCGTTTGATCCGGCGAACGACACGCCCGAAAAGCTTCGCTCATACCGCATTGGCTATTTGGGCAACGACCCAAAAGCGAAATTTGACGTGTGGCAGCTAGCGGTCGGAAAAGACGCCGAGGTCAAAAAGATCGCCGTTTTTTTTGGCCTTCGTTACGAGGTCGATCAAAATGACAAAACGCAGATCAACCACAGCTTGCGGACGGCAGTCATCGGCCCGGATGGCAAGGTGACAAAGATATTTCCCGGCAACGAATGGACAGTCGCCGATCTGAAAAACGAACTTGAGATGGCTCTGAAACCGGCTCAAAAGTAGCGGCGGCCGTCTAAAATTAAACCAAATACGCGTCGCAGCGTATTATCTGTTTCAAAATACAAATCTGGAGGGTGTATGCAAAAGCTATTCGTCCGTCTTTCCGTCGTCGTCCTGTTATTTACGGTTGCCGTTTCCGCTCAAAAACGAAATATAACCGAAAAGGACCTGTTCGATTTCGCTTGGGTCGGCGATCCGCAAATTTCGCCGGATGGCGGAACGGTCGCTTTTGTAAAGGTTACGGTCAACGCCGCAAAGACCAACTACGACACTTCGATCTGGACCGTCTCAACGTCCGGCAGCGACGAGCCACGACGGTTGACGAGCACCAGCCGCGATACTTCGCCGCGATGGTCACCGGACGGTAAGTATCTGGCGTTTGTCCGAAGCGGCGATCAGCCGGGACCGACTGCCGCACCGCAGCTATTCATGCTCGCGATGAGCGGCGGCGATTCTTGGGCGGTGACGACACTGCCGCGCGGCGTAAATTCCGTAAGCTGGTCGCCCGACGGAAAGTGGCTATCGTTTGGCAACTCGCAAAACGCAGAGGAGATCGCACGTGGCGGCAAGCCCGCTCCGACGCCCGCTGACGGCCGTGAAAGTGATGTTCGCGTTATCACCCGTGCTGTATATCGAGCCGACGGCGGCGGATATATTGACAACAATCACCCAAACCATCTCTGGGTGATCGCCGCTCCGCGTAGCCCCGAGGACAAGCCGACGCCAAAGCAATTGACGAGCGGTGCCTACAGTGAGGGCGGATTTGTCTGGTCGCGTGACGGATCTCAGATCTACTACACCACCAATAGGGTTGCCGAGCAGTATTACGAGGAAACGCCGAACACCGAGATCTACAGCGTCCCGTCGGCTGGCGGACAACCGACGCTGTTGACCAAGATCGCGTTGGGTGTCGGCGGACTGAGCCTCAGCCCGGATGGCAAAAAATTCGCATTTACCGCGTCGGCGGC
>JBEBGA010000040.1:0-13627 GCA_040081695.1 Pyrinomonadaceae bacterium | reverse complement strand
GTGGCAATTCACTATTCGATGTTTCACCCAAGCAACACGTGACAATCCCTGCAACATTCGCTATACATAGTAAAACAAACATTGCTATGACAGACGAATTAGAAAATGAGCTAGACGACGACCTCGTTGAGCTTGATGATCTCGAGGACCCCGATTACGACATCGACCGCTACGGCGATGCTATCAAGCCGCATTACGACGCCGATCGATATCACGGCACTGCCGGCTGGCAGCCAAAGGACGAGTTCAAAGAGCTGCGTGACAAGCACCGCAAAAAAGGCGAGAAGCTCATCACCGAGTACACCAACATACTTGAGGTCCGCCCCGCCAACGGCTGGATGAAAGACAGGGCAGTGAAGGTCAGTGCTCCGCTTTTTGGCGAGATGTGGAAAGAAGGCGAACTTGCGATCCTCTTCGCCGACACCGGCTGCGGCAAAAGCATCTTCGCCGTCCAACTAGCCGAATCCATCGCCTCCGGCCTCCCCAATCCTAGCTCCCCTCCTTACCAAGGAGGGGTGGCGGACGCCTCGTCCGCCGGGGTGGTTCTCTCTTCACCTGTCACTAGTCACCCGTCACCTGTCACTCCCAAAAAAGTCCTCTACCTCGACTTCGAGCTAACAGAGACCCAATTCAACGAACGCTACTCACGCCACGAGAACGGCCTTTGCGTTGATAAATACAAATTTTCCAAACGCAATATGCGTGCACAGATCAGTTGGAATCAGGAAGTGCCCGACGCATTTGAGAGCTACGGAGCATTTATGGCACATTCGATCGCCGAAGCGGTCGACAAGCACAAAGCGAAAGTCCTGATCGTCGATAACATCTCGTGGCTTGCAACCGCCAACACCCACGCCGGTGCCGCGCTCACGCTGATGAAAGGGCTAAAAGGCCTAAAACAAGATCTCGGCATCTCGATCATGGTCATCGCCCACACACCAAAACGTCCCTATGCACGCCCAATGACCGACAACGATCTGGCAGGGAACAAAACGCTGGCAAACTTTGCCGACTCTATGATCGCCATCGGCAAGAGCCATCGCGGCCACGACATCCGCTATATCAAACACATCAAACCGCGCAGCGGCCCCGGCCAGGACGACGCGTCAAACGTCATCGTCTGCCGCCTCGAAAAGCCGCACAATTTCCCCAAATTCACCTTTCTCGAACACGGCTCCGAACGAGCCCATCTGATGCCGTATTATGACCGCGCCTACCACTACCGCGAACAACTAACCGACGAAGCCCGCCGCCTAGCTGCCGAAGGCATGACCGAACGCGACATTGCAGACAAACTCTGCCTCGGCAAAACTACTGTTCATCGGTATCTGACCGAGGATGACCGTGTCAGTGAGCCAACATGATTTGTCAGTACAGGGAGTTGTAGCGACCGGGGCTTGCTCGTACGATACGAGCCTTGTCAGTACCGGGAGTCATAGCGACCGGGGCATTACAGTCGTACAGTACATGTTTTGTCAGTACCGGGAGCCATAGCGACCGGGGATTTTCAGTCGTATAATACCCATCATGTGGAACTTCACCGACAGGCCGCTGGCTGTGCTTATCACGTTTCGCTGCTACGGTACGTGGCTTCACGGTGACGACCGTGGCTCAATAGATCGTCACAACAACAAATATGGCGACCCAAAATATCCACCTACCAAACATTGGAATCAAATCAGCACAGAACGGCTCAAACACGAGCCGGTCAAACTCGATGCCGCGCGCCGAAAAGCTGTCGAAGCCGCGATCCGCGAGACGTGTGAACGCCGAGGCTGGACGCTGCTTGCGATTAGCGTCAGGACAAATCACATCCACGTGGTTGTAATGATCGGCAGCAAAGATCCTGAAATCGTATTGGTCGCTCTCAAAGCGAACGCAACCAGACAAATGCGTGAAAACTGCTGCTGGCCTCACGAACACAGCCCTTGGTCAGAAAAAGGAAGCAAGCGCCGCCTCTGGAACGACCGCAGCGTCGCTAACGCCGTCGATTACGTAATAAACGGCCAAGGCAACGACCTGCCGGAGTTTGATCGATAAATAGCAGCGATACATGAGTAGTGGCGACCAATAGGGTCTTGTCTGTGCCGGGAGCCATAGCGACAAACTGGTCTTGTCTGTACCGGGAGCTATAGCGACCGGGGCCTTATCCGATCAAGATCGACACGGATCAAGGTGTATCTTGACATTAGGGAGCGATAGCGACGATTGCTGATTGTAATGCGATCAGATCCCCGGTCGCTACGGCTCCCGGTACTGACAAGACGAGTCGCGGCCTCGATGCGGCCTTTGGTCCACCTTGGTCCATCTTGGTCCACCTGGTCCGGACCGGACCAAGATTGCCTATCCTCGACCCCATCGTCCGCTACAAATACCGCAACGACAAAGGCAAACGAGCCGCCTGGGAAACCGCCCGCCACATCGAGCGGCCACCAAAGAAAAAGAAAGCTGACCCACCAACACCTCCGACTCCATAGCATTGACTTGGAAAGAAAAAGGGACGGAGCAATTCGTCCCTTTTGGTGTATTATTTGATTGACGCAATGAAAAGGTTTCTGCTTATAACTTTCTTATCTGCACTGGCTACCATATCTGGATTTAGTCAGAGCGTGGCACCCAGATGTCCCGAATTATCTGTCGTTGGGCCCTCGGAGTTGACTCGAGTTGGAGATGCAATGTTCTTTCGGGCATCAATAGACCCTGTTCCTGATGGTTCACGTCTCACTTACGAATGGAAAGTTTCAATTGGAAATCTCACCGATGGACAGGGAACGGATCAGATCCGAGTTGTATCAGACCAAGGTGGCATTAACGTTACTGCAAAGGTTACCATCAAGGGGCTTCCCGATAAATGCGTTTCGACTGCTACGGAAACGGCTCCTTATGCATTGAAAAACCGAGTGCCGACGGGTGAGTCCTACGACAATACTTCGTGGGATGACGAGCGCGCCAGACTCGACAATGTGATGGTGCATGTCAACAACTGGCCCGAATCTAAAGCTTTTTTCTATATTGATATTGGTGCTGACGAGTCGTTTGAGAAGGCAAAAGAACGTGTCATAAATATGATCAAGCATATTAAATGGCGGGATAACGATTTCGATGCCGGAAGACTTAATTTTGGCATTCGTAAAACAGAAAAAGGTCACCTAACCACTATTTTTGTTTTTCCTCACGACGCAGATCTACCAAAATGTGTCGACGGGTGCACGCTGCTCAATGGGAAACATCTTTATTATTGAGGCTTTAAATGGACTTTTACTTTCTGCTATTTTCACTCTTTTTTCCGCGGCTCGTGATGCTGGTGTATCTCGTGATGTTTCCGGCGGCGTTCCCGGCAAACTCCGTCCCGCAATGGGCCGACATCCTGCTCGGCATATTTTCCCCGCGTATCCTGATCCTGATCTACATCTACCAAAACATGGGCTACGACAACATCTGGTTCGCCGCCCACCTGATCGTCATGCTGCTCGCCTACTTTGGCGGCGGCAGGGAAACACGACGGCGGAGACGCAAGGCAAGTGAATAACGAAGAGTGAACATTGAATAGTGGGCTCAAGCCCGCACGAAGTAAGGGCGTTACTCGCAAGTTGGATGTAACGCCCTTACTTCGTGCGGGCTTACGCCAGACTGCCGCCTAAAGGCGGGACTCCGAACAACTGAATTCGGCCAACGGCCTAATTCCCGCGTCTAACGTGACATGGGGCGGGATCGGGTATATATTGTTCTCACCCCAAAAGGAGAAAGCAATATGAAAAAACTTATCGCAATGTTGGTACTTGTACTCTCGTCGGTTATGTTCGTTCATCCCGCAGCCGGCTCCACCTCAACCAAACCAAGCGTCAAACCATGCCAAGGCAGCGGCTGCGTCTATGTCTGCAAGGAAGAGCGCAAACGCTGCCGGCTCGGCAAAAAGGCTTGCCGCCGCCAATACAACGCCTGCGTGCGGGGATGCCCGAGGTAGGAAGACGGGAGACAGGAGACAGGAGACAGGAGACAGGACAAGAAGAGGTGATTTCTGACTCTGCTACTGACAACTGACCACCGACAACTGACCACCAACAAAGAAGTGCGGCTCTGAGTTTCGGGAACTCAGAGCCGCAAATGATCAGATTGGATTAACTGTAGGCCTCGCGAAGGTTGTAGGCAAAAGGCGGATTGTTAATGGGTAGGGCAATGTGTCGAACGAACCAACTCCTTCGCGTTCGTTTAGTTCTTCGGCACGGAAACGTTTTCTCCTTTGAGCGGGATGCCGATACGTTTTGCCTCACGCAAAATGACGTTCGGATCGCTCTTCAAGCTATGGATCTCTTCTTGCAGGGCAAGATTTTCGTCCATAAGATTCTGTATTTGGGCCGCGAGCCGTGTATTCTGGCCCGCCTCTTCTTGCATTTCGGTAAATGCACGGAAATTGATCGAGACACCGAGCATCACAAATATCGAGACGACGATCGCGAACGACAGCCACCACGGCGTCTGTTTGCGTGTCGCAGCGGCCGCAGGTGTGCGGCGTTTGCGTGTGATCGCGGCACGGCGAGACGTTGTCGCCCCCGTATTTGCGTCACCCCAATAGATATCTGCGGCCTTGCTCAAGTAACTCCTCCAGATCCTGAGAGCTTTCGCTCTCTGCGTAAATTCTCACCATCGGCTCGGTGCCCGACGGCCTCATCAGCATCCAGGCGTCGTTTCCGAAAAGGAATTTGACGCCGTCCATGCGGTTGATACTTTCAATTCGCCGGCCGCCGATCTCGGTCGGCTCCTGTGCCAGCTTTTCTTTCAACTTTGCCGCGACATCCGGTGTCAATTTGACGCCGATGCGGCCCGATTCGAGTTTGCCGTCCCTTGCGAAAAGGGCTGCGAGCTGCTCTGTCAAACTTTCCCCGCGAGCGGCAACCGCTTCGGCTGCCAAAAGACACGCTAGAATGCCGTCTTTTTCGGGAAAGTGCCCGCGTATCGAGAGTCCGGCGGACTCTTCGCCGCCAAGGATGATCTCGTCGTTATTTATCAATTCGCCGATGAACTTAAAACCGACCGGCGTCTCGTATAGCTTTATCCCGCGTGCCGTCGCGACCCTGTCAACTTGATGCGACGTCGCCACGCTGCGTGCGACCCCGTTGGTCCAGCCGCGTGATTCGTACAAATAATCTGTCAATACCGCGATCAGCCTGTTCGGCGTGATGAACGCCCCGTTGCTGTCAATGATCCCAAATCTGTCGCCGTCTCCGTCCGTCGCGAGGCCCATTGTCAGGCCCTTTTCAATGACGAGCTTTTTCAGATCCGGGATATGCTCTTCGCCCGGCTCCGGCGGCTGCCCGCCAAATGTCACGTCTCGCCAATCGTGCAGCGTCTCGACTTCAAGACCGTGATCCTGCAGGACGGAATTCAAATATCCGCGACCCGTGCCCCACAAAGGGTCGTATGCGTAACGGCCTTTTGCCGCAGCGATCACGTCGAAACGTATCTTAGTTTTCAAATCGTCCAAATAAGCCGGACGCGGGTCAAAATCTTTTATTTCGCCGCCCGGTGCATCGTGGCCCGACATTTTGTTTGCGATGCGATGCTCGATCTGCTTTGTGATCTCGGGTAGTGCCGGGGCTCCGTCAGCCGTCGAGAATTTAATGCCTTGATACTCCGGCGGATTGTGCGACGCCGTAAAGTTAATACCGCCCGCCGCATGTTTATCGCGAATCGCGTGACTGATCACCGGTGTCGGCGTAGGCTCCGTGCATCGCAGCACCGTAAACCCTTTCCGCAAAGCGATCTCGGCAGCGACATTCGTAAATGTCTCGCCCATGAATCGCGAGTCATGCCCGACGATCAACGTCTGTCCGGCATCCGCACTCTTATCTTTCAAATATCCACAGATCGATTCCGCTACAAGCCGGACGTTGTCGAACGTAAAGTCCTCGGCGATGATCGCCCGCCAGCCTGATGTTCCAAAGCGGATAGTCATTTACAGCAATTGTTATCGATTACCTCTCGGAAAAACCGTGTAAGCTATGTTTTCAACCCAATTTCCCTTGAAGTGGTGGAAGCATAGCACATCTGCTTAACGGATGTAAAGCGAAAAGATGATATTTTTTTGCACACAATAAAGGTAGTATTTTCAATAACTTAATGGCTATTGATTAATGCGCTATCTGATTACTGCGCTTATATGTTTGGATAAGTGCGCCACATTCTTAAGCGCGCACTTGTAAGTGCCTTGGCTCGGATAAAACCTCCCACGATCGATACTTGAAACAAAACTGCCCATTTCCTTAGAAACTGTATCAATTGGGTACACGGATCCTCCACACTAAATGTGTGTGTCGTAACGGCGCGCATAGTTTATTCGCAATAACTAACATTGCCACTGTATAAACCGCTGTAAACACGAGGTTTAGCACATCGTGTCAATACTGCCTTCAACGGCACACCTATTGCATATATAGAGGCGTAATATTGCGGCCGTAGTTATCGCGTTAATTCGGGTTCATCGGCCATTGCAAAGCATTCATTGGAGAAACCGAAACAACATGAGACCTATAAAGCATTTTGAAAAAGGACTGACGTACGTCGCCAAGGGCGCGTTCAACGCTGTCCGCAGCATCAACCAGTTTAAGCCTAACGCATCGTTCATCCCGAAATGGGCTGATAAGCCGATCCTCAAATCGTGGCAAAAGACCAAGCCGACGCTTGGCTTTCCGCGTACGACCGATTCACTCTGTCCGCAGTGTGTGATCGAAGCCCGCGAGCAGATCCTGTCGGGCGAGCGTGATGTATCGACGCTCGTTAACGACAATGTCGGTGAAATAAAGGCGCAGATCATCGAACGTGACGGCCAGGTGTGGATGATCAAAGATTGTCCGCAACACGGCAAGATCGAAGACATGATGGCGATCGACTCTAAGTTTCTCCAGCACATCGAATCGCTTTTCCCGGGCCGCGATATGGAATCGCACAACGACGAAAAGCTGCACAACCACGGCACGTCGACGATCAAGTACGGCCGCGGAGCGGTTTTGACGGTCGATCTGACAAACCGCTGCAACATGATGTGCGATCCGTGTTTTATGGACGCGAACCAGGTCGGCTTTGTCCACGAGCTCTCGATGGAAGACGTCGAAGAGATCCTCGACAACGCCATCCAGATCAAGCCGCGTCGTCAGATGTCGGTGCAGTATTCGGGTGGTGAGCCGACGCTCAGCCCTTATTTCCTCGATGCTGTCCGCTATGCACGTAAAGTTGGTTACAACTCGGTGCAGGCCGCGACCAACGGTATCGAGTTTGCCAAATCAAAAGAATTTTGCCGCGAAGCCGCCGAAGCCGGCCTTCGTTTCGTGTATCTACAGTTTGACGGTATCGGCAACGACGCCAACTCGCACCGCCAGATCGGCAACCTGTTTGACGTCAAACTCCGTGCGATCAACAACCTGCACGAAGCCGGCGTTGACATCATCCTTGTGACAACGCTGGTTAACGGCGTCAACAACGATCAGGTCGGCACGATCATCCGTTTCGCTCTCGAGAATCCTAAAAAGATCTCGTTCATCGCGTTTCAGCCGGTGTCGTTCACGGGCCGCGACGAGCATATTACCGAAGCCCGCCGTCTGCAGCAGCGTTATACGCTGGCTCACCTCGCACACGACGTGCAGGATCAGGTCGGCATAACGGAACCGACGCGTGACTGGTTCCCGCTCTCGCTTATGGGTGCATTCGCGGATTTCGCGGACGTCGTCCACGGGCCTGAAAATGATTGGGGACAAGTTTCGTGCGGCTGCCACCCAAATTGCGGTGTCGGCACGGCCGTGATGGTCAACAAAGAAACAAAGGAAATGGCACCGGTGCCGCAGTTCCTTAATATCCAAGGCCTCGTCACCGACATGCAGCACATCACCGATACAAACCGGGGCAAGTGGTTTTCGAATATCATGATGGGCCTCGCACTGCTCAAAAACTACAATCCGTACGGTGCACCGAACAGCCTGACCCTCGGCGGCATCCTCGCAAAGTTTGACAAGTCGTTTGGCCTGTCGGGCAAGGACTACGGCAAGGTCGGCCCGGACCGCACGCTCGAAGACATCGAGAAACGCCGTAAGGACCCTTGGAACTTCCTCTTTATTGCAGGTATGTGGTTCCAGGATCTGTTCAACTACGATTTCCGCCGCACCGAGATGTGCATCATCCCGTACGGCACCCAAGAGGGCGAAATTTCGTTCTGTGCTTACAACACCGGCATCGGCTGGCGCAACATCATCGAGCACATGCACCAAAACGCGACCGTCGCTCAGTGGTACAAAGACCACGGCCGTCACGAAGTGTTTGCCCGTGGTAAAGAAGTCGAGCTTGGCGATGCCACGCACAACCTCAATCTAAACGAGACCGACCTCGCCCGTCCTAACAAACCGGACATGGAAGGCCCCAAGACCGCTGCAGAAGAAATGCAGATGATGCGCAAGCTCTATCAGCAAATGGTCATGGACAAAAACCAGATCACCTCCGAACCAATGGTCCAGATCGGCGGCTTGAAGCGTGAGAAAAAAGAAGAGCCAAAAGAAATGGCGATCGCTGAATAAGCGATTGACTGGAGCCGCAAGCATCTTGCTTGCGATAGATCAAAAGCCTCGTCGTGAAAACGGCGAGGCTTTTTCCGTTGACTTACTGTTGATAATGCTATATAAACTTAAAAATTCTATACCACAATTCAGTACCTTTAGTCTTCGTGGTTTCCACATCTATACGGGGAGAAGTAATGGCAGAAATTGAACTTAAGGCCGCTATTAATGCGATTTCAGATGTAATAGAGAATCGTCCACGATCGCTACGTGAGTTTGATCAAATCTATATGAAGGCGGGTGATATGGTCCTCCAAAGCGAATTGGTCGCTCGATGGTCTAATGGAAAACGTCTCGCCTTTATCGGCGACGGTGACGCGATAAGCGTGTGCGCCGCTTATCTCCAAAAACGTGAAATAATAGATTACGGTCCGAGCCAAATTACCGTATTCGACTTCGATGAAAGGATATGTTCAGCGGTTAAGCGTTTCGCCGACAAAGAAGCGCTTGAGACACTTGACTCGGTACTTTACAATTGCCTTGAAGCGTTCGTTGGCCCGAATGACTTTGATTGTTTTTACACTAATCCACCTTGGGGAGCGAGCAATGAGGGAGAAAGCGTAAAAGTATTTATGCAGCGGGGCATGGAGGCTACATCGTATAGGGGAGAGGGGATGGTCGTAATCGCCGACGATCCAGACCTGACTTGGCCAAAAAGAGTGTTGGCGAATGTCCAGCAATTTGGTATTGAAAATGGTTTTTTTGTGCAGAAGATGATGCCTTGGCTTCATTCTTATCATCTAGATGATGCACCAAATCTTAGGTCGTGTAATCTGATGTTCAAATCAGTGAGTGATGTATCGAAAACGTTTGCGAGCTCAGCGATCGACGGGAAAGATCGCCTCGAAAATTTCTATGGTAAAGAAAATGCGCCGCGAGTAAGGTATGTGCGTGAAAAGAAAACGTTGGGCTACGGTAAAGCTCACGATGACGAATATTCTTTAGAACTTCTGGAGTCATAAATTATGGGAAACTTAATTGTTCCGGGACAAGGCGTATTATTTATGAAAGTTGGGACACATGCTCGTGAGTCCCTTGATGACATAATTCAAAGAAAAACGCAGGAAATTGAAGAGTCCAATTACGGTCTGTGGGGATATGGGGGCAGTACCTGCCATCCTCAGACAATGGTTCAACCTTTCGCTCGGGAATATCAGCGGCAAGGTGGGCGTATTTATTTGGTTATGGAGCCTATGGAATCAAATCATTTCGCGGAACCCGTTCGAGCGGACGAGTTCTCAGTCGATGGGCTCAAGTGGGAAAAGATTCCGGATCCCATTAATGTGCTGGGATCTCGGTATGCTTTAGTTATTCAAAATCTTCGAAAGGAGGAGTTTGAACTCCCATTAGATAGGACAGAAGTTGCGCTGGGTAATAGTATGGGAGCTCCCGGAGGGAAATATATTAACGGAAGAGTGGATAAGGCTTGTCTAAAAATATCAGATGAAAATGAGCACCATGGCCCCGAGAAAAGTGTCCAAATCGGTCTCGTAGCCGACATTGTTGAGCCGTTTGCTGTTTATGTGCGAAATAAAATTGATTAAGCTGCAAGGATATGGGGAGCCTTGGAGCGTAGATCATTTATGTAGCTTGTAAGTCCGGGATAAACATCGTCGACGGTAATCTCTGAAGCTGAGCAACTAAAGCAGATTGTTAGCGTCTTATCGACTTCAGGTTCGGAGCAGACCGCTTGTCGGAAAGCTGTTACATCAAGTGAAATCGCTTTAATTGCTAGCTGCTCAAGACAGATTATCTTTCCACAAAGAACATTGAGTTTTTCTGCGTGGGGCAAAAGATGCTCCATAGCCTCAATCGCACGTTTGTCCCCCGTACACAGCCAGCGAAGCGATCGGACAATTAGGACTGCAGACAATTGACTCTCTCCAGCGTCAAGGGCGACACCTGCTACCTGTGCAGCGCGTTCGAAATCAGCCGCTAACCGCTGTTCTTCTTCGGTCGGCTCGACCACGCTTGCACTGTCAATAAAGCTTTCCAGCCTTTCGAGAGCTTCGTCTGGGTTTCCTTTTAAACTGCCCACGGTGATCGCCCTTCTTGCAACGTATTTGGCTGCACCTAGTACGCCCGCCATCGAGGGTGAAGAAACAACTTGAAGAAGTATGGCATCGAAGGCGTCATAACACGCTGCCTTAAAAAGTATGTCATTGTCTATAAGGGTCTCCATTCAGCTAGCACCTCCAAGAATGTTTCTAACGTACGTCATGTTGTCTAGGGGTACACCTGAAAACGAAAGCTGGTCCCTCGCAATCTGATTTACTTCTCGCCACACCGGGCGTGGGGCATCATAAATATATCTTAGAGATCCGATAGCAGTCTGCCAGTCACCGGTCGAGTAACCAAAACATAGAGCTAGTGTCCCGGGTTCAATCGCCAAATCTCCCGCAGCGTTAAGGGCCGCATTTGCAAGACTGCGCGGGCCTTTACCTTCTCCCTCAGGCAGTACAACTGGACTTGCATGCCCTGTGAGTAGTTCTAATGCAAATTGATCTGCCTGAACTTCTTCTGGGTCCAAATCTTGATTCTTATTGGTTGGCTCGTAATCTACCAAAACCTCATTCTCCTTAAGGTGATGCAGGCAGATGTGGGCAATTTCATGCGCTAAATAAAACGCGATTTGAGCAGGGTATTGAGAATCTTTGCTTAGTAGGATTGCGTTTCCACTACCTACCGCCACACTCATCGCCGCCATACGCTTTCGAATAAGTGGAAATACTCGTAGGTGAATGGTAGGGATACCTAGAGACCATGCGATCGCTATTAGGTCAACCAATCGAACAAACGGTTGCCTTTCCAGGACCTTAGCCCGGAGACCAAGTGGGGTTACGCCTGCAATCCCCACCCCGACATCAGTTCCAGCGAGCAACATGCGACCGAGTGCAGTTCCAAATGATGTCAAAGCCCATTTTTCAACATCACTTTCATCTGAAAGGTTTTTAAATCGAGCAGAGTTCTTCCATATAAAGTCGGGATTTTCATCCGCACTTAATAATGAATGGGGTTCCAATCCTAATTTTCGGGCAATTGAATACCGGAGTTCTGCTCGGGCCGAGGGCGAGGCATCAGCAGCTTCGCTCCACCATGTGGGCCAAGCAGCGGTAATGACGGTGTCAGTGAGACCGAGTTTTTCTAACCGGAGACGAAATTGCCCGGCGTTTTCTTCTAACATTATTTCACCTCTCTAAGTGAGCTGACGGCAATAATCCATAAGAAGCACTGATTATTTTTGCGATAGCTGCCGCGTGTTCATCGGAACCGTCCCAAACAGACTCAAAGGCCCTTACTACTTTATCCTTTCCGGCAAGGAAAATCTCCTGACCTAATTCTTGTTGCATAAATCTGAATAGCATTTTTTTGCCTTTTCCGCTTCTACGCATGTTCCCGTTTAAAGCTCTCGAAACTGTTGACTGGCTAACACCAGCGGATTTAGCCACTTCTTGCTGAGACAGGTGCCGTTCCCTCATAAGCTCCCGTAGTGATTTTGCTAAAAAGTCGTCTTGCATCTTTATGCATAATAATGCATAATCTTAATTATGGAAAGTACAGATTCACTCGGGCTACCAACATTATTTTGCTGGACACGTTTTGGTGGAGAGGCCGCCGAGCCAATTGAACACATCTTGCTTCGAAAGGAGAAAGAACGTTTGGCAAATGGGGGTCTGTTTCTGTGGGGTATTGGTAACGCCGTCGGCCCATCAATTCTTGAATTAATGCGACGAACCGCTCGTCCAAAAGTGATATTCAGTCCGATAAAAACCGGTACGAAGCAAAAAGACAGCGCACCGCCTTCGGTTGTATTGTGGACTGAGGCGGAAGCCTTGGACGGGAAAGACTTTACTATACCCTCTTCCTCTCGTGTTACGAGTCGATATGATCCCGAAACTCCGAAGAAGCATCACTTTGCATTAGTTTGCTACAGCTCCGTACCTCTGATTCCACTCCAATGTGATTTCAAAATTGGCTTCCAGCAACTGAGTAATTTGAGAACCGGGCGTCCTGTTGCGGCCTCTCAAGTAACGGCGATCGTCAACCGAAAAGAGTCGAATATTGACTCAGGCTCAATGTACGATGTAGCCATTCTTGCGGAACTGATTGAACCGTATTTCGTGACACTAAGAAATGCGAAGGAGGTACTTCGCAGTTCAACAGTTGGCGGCAATTCGTGAAATTACAATTTCTCAATTCGATTTACCATTTCTTTTGCAAGTTCATTGGGCGATTTATCGCTGTCGAGAAGATAGACTGGTATGCCTAGATTGATTCCGTAGGTCAAAGCGACCGTTGCTTGAAGCTCGCAATGAAACCCTGCTTCAAACTCAGAAACCTGAGGCCTACCTTGACTGTTGCTTGATATTCTATTCACAACAACTGAAGGCGCTGTATAAAGGGCGACGATCATGGTCGGACGGAGTTGTTGCAATTGTTCCAACGAGAAAGGTGTTACCCTGAATCCATATTCTTCTTTCGTGACTGCGTGAGAGTCTATGATGATGTGGGTCTCTGCCGTATTGTCTCTGACAAACTCAAGAAGCCGTAAATCCACAGATTCGATATCCTCGGGTGTTATAACGCGCGCAGACATCTCACGCATCTGATCTTGCGAGTATTGTTTAAGGGATTTTTCACCCAGGTATTCAGCTAATACTTTACTGTAGACAAATGTCTTAAGGGGTTGGAAAACCTTTTCCAAACTTGCGACAAGAGTGCTTTTTCCAGACGCGGGAGGGCCAGTAAGGTATATGACCTCGTATTTTTTATCACCCATAATCTCCTCCCTATTTATAGTCTCCCTTTCATGAATTTTCCCGATTCATAACGATCTCAGCCTTTCAAATATCGCATATAACTTCCATCTAGCACACCATTAACAAGTATTTCTTTCGAACTCCGTTGGAGCTTTTTGATCCGGGAGCGTTCTTGGGCTTCGGCGGCGCGCTGCTCGGCGGCGTAGTCGCGGGTGAGGTCGGATTCGGATGCAGGGCCGAGGTATTCGAAGCCGAGGAAGGGCCCTGCTG
>JBEBGA010000313.1:0-3685 GCA_040081695.1 Pyrinomonadaceae bacterium | reverse complement strand
TTTTTGGACTTTGGTTTTAGCATAGCCCCGTCCTTTAGGGCGGGGTGATCGTCACCGAAATGATCCCAGGGCGATTTATCGTCCTTCCAAAAGATTACGAATATGAAAAAAGCCTTCAAGATCGCCGCCATCGTTCTAGTACTCGGATTTATCACGATCCAGTTCTTCGGCATCGACAAAACGAATCCGCCGATCGTCGAGTCCGAGACTCTCGAAGCTGTCGTCGCCGTCCCGCCCGACGTCGCGCTTATCCTCGGCCGTTCCTGCAACGACTGCCACACCGACAAAACCGTCTACCCGTGGTACGCCAACATCCAACCGTCCGGCTGGTTCCTCAAAGACCACATCGACCACGGCAAATCGCACCTAAATCTCAGCAAATTTGCCACCTACGAAAAAAACAAAAAGATCAAAAGCCTCGAAGAGATCTGCGAAGAGGTACAATCGGCCGCCATGCCCCTTCCCTCATATCTGTGGATACACAGGGACGCAAGATTGAGCGAGAGCGACAAAAGAGCTTTGTGCGATTGGACTGAACAAGCGATCGCAAACCTGGAGGCCGTCAAATAGCCCGGCCCAACATATTTTTGCTCGCGAATCACGCAGATAAAACGAATATGAATGACATTTCTCAATTCTTATTCGGCAGAAATCAAGACTCTTCGATTGCCGAGCAACATTGCTAGTCTTTGCCTTACTCTTCACGTACAGCAGTCCAGGTGCCGGTTTCTTGTTTTCCTTTATCGGTGTATAAAAACGTTCCGTTTAGGTTCATCATTGTCGAATCCAGAGTGCCTTTGAACTCAACGGGAAGTTTTCCGGGGAGCATCATTGCAATAAAGTTGACCGAGTTGCCTGTGAGCACGAGTTTTGTCACGTCAAACGAGGGGCCTTGGCCGATAAACATCTGCCCGTCCGCGTTATTCTCCTGCTTTCCGAGTAAAAGAGCGAAATTTTGAGGGCCTTGTTTGAATTTGATGGTTATCATCCACATGCCAAGCGCATTGATCGGCTTTTTTGAAGCTTCCGGGGCACCGGTAGCTCGCGGTTCGGTTTTGTAATGGTTTTTCAACAAAGCCAATCTGCTGACAACTGCCGGCCGGAGCTGGTGACCGGCCGGAGCGATTACTAGAAATTTCTGAAAGGAATCAGCGCTGATTTGCAGCATCTCTCTTTTAACTCTTACATCCGTCACGTCCAGCGCTCGCACCAGATTAGACTCCGCCTTGCCCTCAAGGCCTTCAAGGTCGTCCGGGAATTCCTTTACAAAGAGCTCGAAATGAGAAACGGCCAGTTCCCAAGCTTTCATAGTACGCAGAGCACTACCGTACAAGTTCATTGCCTGGGCCCGTTGTTCCCGCGGAAGGTTTAATGACAAATACTCATCGAGTGCTTTCTTCATCGGGGGGAGCAGAGCCGCGTCATTTCCAATGAGAGTACTCAGACGATTAGCTTCGAACGAAATAAAAAGGGACGCGGAATATCTTTCGCTAAAATCAACGCTTGGTTTATGGTTTGGTTGCTTAGATTCGAATCTATAACCATTTACGGAAAGGAATGCCGAGGAAACTGCTTCCACAGTGAACTGCCGGGCCTTATCCAGCAACTGCTGGCGTTCTGCATCGTTTACCGATCGATTTCCAGCCTGAAATGCCTCGACCGCGAGATTATTAAGGGCAATGGCCTTTTGGCGGTAAGCGTCTTTTTGTAACTTTCCAATAAAATACTTCTTGATCATGGCATTGTACGCTGCCACCGCCTCTGTAAGTTTTTTCTGGGACAATAGTTGATTGGCGGCGCGGAAATCCTCGGCTTCCCGTCCTTCTTCCGCCTTCTGTTTATCTGAAAATGCAAACAACCTAACCTGAGCCTCGACCGCCGACTCAGGAAAATATTTACCGTCTCCGGGCTTTAGTTTAATAACAAGGTTTTCCTGACCGGTTTTAAGGTTGCGGATGCCATCGGTCTCAAGTCCCGGGCCACTCGCATAAATAAAATATGTACCCTCAACGGGAAGCCCGTTAATAACGAACGAACCGTCGCTTAAGGTAGTGTCGGTTCGCAGCTTCGAAAAGACATCCGTGCGGTAATAGTCAACCCTGGCACCCGAGACAGGCGTCAAAGTGCCGTCGGGTTTGATCAGCATAACTTTCCCCTTGATAACCCCGAACTGCGCAAAAACGGTGCCAACGGAAAATAGAAAAAAAAGCGTGAGTAGTCCAAGTCTTTTCATTTTTTGTTTCCCTACGGTGCCATCTATAAAGGCGATGACACAATTAGCAAATATTTCCAAATCCAAACGAATTCGAAATTTAATTCTCAAATATCTGGCCTCAACTTTCAAGAGTTATCAGAGGTTTACGCAAGTAGCGATCCAATACCATTTGAGTCTTTTGACCTCGATCTTCGTAGCAATGGTTTCGAGTTTTTGGGTTAAGAAATCGTCTGTGGGGAAATTTTTTAGAACGCGGTGAGCTGAACCGTCGGCTAGGATTCGATCCTGGTACGTATTTCCCTGTTTATCGGTTTTTATGATGTTTTTCGGATCGTGTGATGATCCCGGAACCGGGTTGCCGTCAATAAAAACGATATGTCCGGCGGGTTTAGTTAGATCTTGCAGCTTCTTGAGAAAGCGATCGAGGTCTTCGAGCAAAATGTGGCTCCAAATAAAGCCGCAAAAGACTGCGTCGAACTTATTTTCGGCGTCGATCTCAAACATATCGGCAACGGCGAAGATCACAGTGCCGTCGATCTTTCTTTCGAGGGCGATCTCGATGACACTTGCGTTAATATCTGTCGCGTATATTGATTCCGCCGTTTTTGCTAACCGCTCGGTCCAATAACCCGTGCCGCACGCGACCTCCAGCACTCGCTTTCCGGCGAAAATAGATTTAAAAAACGCTTCCGCCCGTCGCAGATCATCCTGCTCGGCAGGGTTATGATAGACCTTTTCGTATTCGCGAGCCCTGCGGTCGTAGTAAGTGACTATGTTTTCGTTCATTACTCAGCTATCAGTCTTAATCAATCGAGTCGATTACCTCAATAACGACTTCGCTCGATCCCTAAACATCGATCGAAGAGCACCGCCGGTGTAAGATACGCGATTCGCCTGACATTGAGACTATCCATTTAAGACAAAAGCACCGATATGCGGCGCGTTTGTGTTTAGACAGGTCTGTAGAGCGAGCAGCAGAGAGTCGCGCAAGGTTTCGGGAGTGACGATTGCGTCGACCAGGCCTCGGGCGGCGGCGTGTTTGGCGTCTAGTTCGCGGTCGTAGGTTTCGCGCACTTTCTCCATTTCGGCAAGCATCTCGGCGGGCGGTTCTTTGCCTTCTTTTTTTAAGCGTTCGATCTGTGTGCCGTAGATCGCGACGGCGGCGGAGTCGCCTTCCATGACGCCCATTCTTCCGGTGGGAAGTGAGAAGATAAAATCGGGATCAAAACCTTGTCCGGCCATCGCATAATATCCGGCGCCGCTGGCGTGATTTATCGTCAGGACAATTTTAGGAACCTCGGCAGTCGCCATCGCTTCGACAAAGCGAGCTCCGGCACGGATAATTCCGCTATGCTCCGCCTCGGCACCGACCATAAAGCCGGAAACGTCCTGCACGAAGAGCAACGGCGTGCTGTGACGGTTACAATTCTCAATAAAATAGGCTGTTTTCTCTGCGGATTCGGTATAAAC
>JBEBGA010000312.1:0-3689 GCA_040081695.1 Pyrinomonadaceae bacterium | reverse complement strand
CTCCCGGGTTGCGTGAGATGTATTTCAAAACCCGCGAAGAAGGCTTTGGAGCCGAGGTCAAACGCCGCATCATGCTCGGGACCTACGTGCTGTCGAGCGGCTATTACGATGCATATTATTCCAAAGCTCAAAAGGTCCGTGCCTTGGTAAAAAAAGACTACACTACCGCCTTTGAAAAGTGCGATGCG
The DNA here is from genome assembly GCA_040081695.1 of Pyrinomonadaceae bacterium. Classification (GTDB taxonomy): domain Bacteria; phylum Acidobacteriota; class Blastocatellia; order Pyrinomonadales; family Pyrinomonadaceae; genus OLB17. The sequence continues at coordinate 3,501 of JBEBGA010000312.1, read as the reverse complement.
ATCCTGACGCCGACCTCACCGTCGGTAGCGTTCAAGCTTGGCGAAAAATCGGACGATCCGCTTGCGATGTATCTCAACGATATCTACACCGTCTCGGCAAATCTCGCGGGTGTTCCCGCCATCAGTGTGCCGTGCGGCCTGTCTGACGAAGGACTGCCGATCGGCGTCCAGCTCGTCGGCAAGTTCTGGTCAGAGGATGTGCTGCTAAACCTCGCCGCAAAATACGAAACGGCTTTCCCATTAGAGGCAAAGCCGTCCATATATTTTGGTTAAGACCCCAGATCTATTGAGCCAGTCTAAGCGGCGACAGTAAGTCGCGGTTTTGCGGCGGTGCAACCGGAGCGGCAGGTAAAATATTTTGCCACCGTGTCTTGTCTTCAAGCAGCCGAGCGATGTCGCCAACTGGTAGAGGTTTTGAGAACAGATAACCTTGGCCGTATTCACAGCCCAAAATACGCAGTTGGTGAAACTGATGTACACTCTCGATACCCTCAGCAACTACTTTTAGATTCAACGCCTTAGCCAAAGCGATAACTGTGCGGACGATCTCGCCGTTCTCGGTATTTTCTTCCATCGCGCTCACAAATGAACGGTCGACTTTGAGCAGATCGATCGGGAAACGGTGCAGATAACTGAGGCTCGAATAGCCCGTTCCAAAATCGTCGATACTGATCTGAACGCCCGTTTCCTTTATCTGTTGCAGCATCAGGATCGCTGTCTCGGCATTTTCCATGACAGCGCCTTCCGTCAGTTCTAACTTAAGATTAGTTGGGTCGATACCCGTCTCGGCGATCACGGTCTTGATCTGCTCGACGAGAGCCGGATGGCCGAAATGCTTGCCGGAAAGGTTGACTGCAACACTAAGCGGAGTGCCATTGGGGTTTTGCTCCTGCCATTCGACGATCTGTTTACACGCCGAGTGCAGGATCTGAACGGTCATCGGTATGATCAGACCGGTGCTCTCGCTGATCGGAATAAACTCGTTTGGCGGTACGAGCCCTCGCTGCGGGTGATTCCAGCGAACGAGTGCCTCAAAACCGACAAGCGATGAATTTTCGAGCCCGACGATCGGCTGATAGTACAGCTCAAATTCGTTACGCTCGATCGCAAATCTAAGGTCTGTTTCTAATTGCAAACGTGTAACCGCACGGATGTGCATCTTTTGGTCAAAGATGACGTAATTTTCCTCGTTATCCTTAGAATAATACATCGCGATATCGGCATCGCGGAGGATGTCTTCGGCCTCAGGGTATTTCGAATTGCCGTAAGCGATACCGATCTTTGCGCTCGTAAATACCTGACGTCCGTCTAGCGTATATGGCTCGGCGAGACGTTTTGCCAGCCGGTCGGCAAAGCTCGTAGCCTCTTCTTTGCTCAATAAGTCGCTCAATACTATCCCAAATTTATCGCCGCTAAATCGTGCGACCATGTCCTCTTCTCGGACCATTCCAGACAGGCGTTTGGCAACATTTTTGATCAGACGATCGCCCATTGAATGGCCAAGACTGTCATTGATCGTTTTAAATCTGTTTAGGTCGAGGAAAAGAACGGCAAAGTTGCTTTCAGAGTTTTCACGGCTCTGCTGCAGCAAGCCCTTTAGTGTATCGATAAAGTAGTTGCGGTTTGGCAGTCCCGTTAGGGCATCGTGATACGCTGCATGTCGAAAATTCTCATGGCTTTCCTGCAACGCAGAACCGCTGCGTTCCAGCTCGGCGACGTAATGCTCAAGTTCGTTGACGTGCTCCTCAGCCTGCTCGGCGCGTTCACGCTCGGCTTGCTTTGCTTTCTCGACGGTCTTTTTGAGATCCTCGACAAAGCGGCGGAATGTGAGATAGATGATGCCAAAGAAAAGTACGACCGCGGTGAAAAGATACAGATTGATCTGCTCGAGCGCTTTGACGATGATGCCGGCCATCACGGCCCCGACCACATACATCAATACAGCATCAAAACAATTTTCGGTCCATACTTTCCACAGCGTCTTTTTCTCCTGTTTGATCGCTGAAAAGACTGCAACCAGTCCGGAATTGACCGCAAACAGAGCTACCGCTATAACGGCTAACAGCCAGACAAAACTTGTAAAATCTCCACGCTGTAGCACCAGATCAGTCGACCCAAAGATAAACCAAACAGCCTTTGCAGCGGCAAGTACGGCGATCGCATTGGTCATGACGTTAAAAAATATCGTCTTGACCTTGATACGAACCCCCTGTCGCATCAAGTGGAGCGACGCGACTGCGGTTTCAACAATTACAAGCAGAACTGCGACCTCGCCACCGTAAAGCAGCATTGCCAGCATTATCAAAGCATCTGAAATGGTCAGATGCGTATTGACACGTGGCAATTGGATCCTAAGATAGCAGCTACAAAAAACCGTCAATACGGTTAGCGTTATCACGCCCGTATCAATGCGGCCAGCTGAAATTCCCATCAACGCCCAAGCAAGCGCCGCCAAAGAGAACGGTGCCAGTATGGCTAGGAAAATATTTATCTTTTTGTCCTTGGAATCCATTAAATAGGGGGCCGAAATAGCCGTTTGATGGCAGGAGAACGCAGAAGGAGCTAGGCAGGAAACTCGCCGACCGGACATCGACAAAAACTATTATGCGTTAAACTTTGTTTTTTTTCAACAAAAATCTTCGCGCACATAAATAAAAAAAGGCACGGCAGCATTTCTGCTACCGTGCCCTTCCGTGCGTCCCTCAAAGAGTTGTCCGTCTTTGAAGAGAACTTATCGCATTGCGGTCGTATTATCGCCGCCAGCCATTATCTGATTGGCATATGACGTCGCAGTATCGCTGACGATTATGCCGTCGCTGACAAGGATACCGTCGCTAACAATAATGCCGTCAGCAAAGGTCATATAATCGACCATCGAGCCGTTTCCGTAGAGAATACTCGACGGGGCAACAGTGTTACCGCTGTTGATCGAATTATAGCCATTCGGCGAAACGCCATCAGCAATAACGGCTCCGTCGCTGACAATAATGCCGTCGCTCACGATGATGCCGTCACTGACGATTATGCCGTCGCTGACGATGATTCCGTCGCTAACAATGATACCGTCGCTGACGATGATACCGTTGGCATAGATGCCCTGATATTCCATTATCAGATCGGTTCCCGTCATCACACCGTAGCCGGCGACGAGGCCGCCCGACCACTGGAACCGTGTCCCGGAGATGGTCGATGTATGGTCAGGAACATTGGTCGTCGTCAACATCTGCGTGCCGACCGGCGTCGAACTCGACAGATCCTGACGGACCTGCTTTGCAACACGCACGGCTCCCTCGACATTAAGCTGGCCTGCTCCCTGTTCGAGGATGTTAAATCCGGCGAGCGGTTGTGCTGTATATTCCAAAAGCATTTTGACCATATTCGGCGTCAGCTTTGGATTTGCCTGCAGCAGCAGAGCGGCGGTTCCCGAGACGATCGGGGTCGCCATCGATGTTCCTGACAGGTACATCATCGTCACATCGTCGTTGATTGAGCTGGTCGGAT
>JBEBGA010000311.1:0-3709 GCA_040081695.1 Pyrinomonadaceae bacterium | reverse complement strand
ATCAAGGACGGCGCCGCAATTTACAGTTTTGGTTTGGAATATTTGAAAGAAAAAGGACAGGAAGGTCAGCCGTTGACTTCACGGGAATGCAGGTTTTGCCACGTCGAGTCGGCCAGACAGGCTTGGGAAGAGAGCATAAGCGACAAAGGTTATTTTATTCTCGAAATGGAGAATTGCGGATAGATGAGGCTGACTTTGTAAATGAAAAAATCGGCTTTTGATCTAAAACATCAAAACACAAATGTTGAAAGCAGGATCGTCGCTTCGCTTGAGCGGATATCGCAGGCGTTTCGGGTTTTGCTGTGGAACGAAAGCAAAGAGTTTTCGTTGAGCCCGATCCAGGTGCAGGTGCTGATCTTTCTGCTTCATCACTCTGACGAAAAGAGGAAAGTTACTTATCTGGCTGAGGAGTTTAACCTAACCAAAGCAACCATCAGCGAGTGTGTCAAGACGCTCGAACAAAAACAGCTCATCATTAAAGAATATGAGCCTCAAGACACCAGAAGCTACATCATCCACCTTAGCTCGAGTGGCAAGTCTATTGCAGAAAAGACATCGCACTTTGCAACACAAATACAAACGCCAATCGACAGTCTCACATCATCCGAAAAAGAAAATCTGCTCGCGAGCCTGCTCGGCATCATCCATCACCTGAACCAAACCGGCGTCATTACTATCCAGAGAATGTGTCTAACCTGCCATTATTACAACTCGGACAACGGGCATTTTTGCCAGCTGCTAAATCAAGAACTCGCCAAAGAAGAACTGCGAATCGACTGTCCCGAGCATGCCGTAAAACAGGTACCTTAGTTACTGCAAAACGGCTCGAATCGCAATGAGCTCATCGCGGGACTGTTGCCTTTCCCTCGTTTGGCTCATCAAGCCTCTTTACCGCCTCCAATAAGAGTTTGTCATCGGTCTGAGCGTAAACCGTTGTGATGCTCATGTCAGAGTGGGCGAATAGGTTCTGCACTATCAGCGGATTCGTGTTTCGTTTGATGAGTTCACTCGCGAAGTAGCTGCGAAGATCGTGAAAGTGGTAATTCTCTTCCCTTGTTCCGCCTTTCTTATTTATGCCGGCATTGCGGAGTGCGGTGTACCATCGCTTGCGAAAGTCCTTTACCGGGAAAGGCAGCTGTTCGTCCTCGGTCATCGCTTTAAGAACTTTCGTTGCAGTGGCGTTGAGCGGAACAAGACGTGGCGGCCGTCCCTTTGAGCCGATCACGAGAACTTGCTCGTTTTCAAAGTCGATAAAATCTTCAGTGATGGCCATTAGTTGGCCGCGGCGTAGCGGAAGGTTGACCGCCAGGACTATCAGCCGATACAGCAAAGTGTCCTTCTCAAGTTCTTTCCACAGATCTTGCTTTTGTTTTTCATTTAGCAACCGCCGCCGAGGTGGTGGCTCCGGCAAAGCCTTTACATACTGCATAGGGTTACGTTCCAGAATTCCCTCTTCACATGCAAGGCTAAAGATCTTAGAAAGCGTCGACATGATCCGGTTGATGGAAGCCGGTGAGAGCTCACTTTCTTTCTTGCGTTTGTTCTGGCGAGTCTGAAGTTTGCTTCGGCAGTTCCGACAGTCCTGCGGACTGATACTAGATATAGTTTGTTTCTTAAAGTATCCGAGTAGAAGTCTTATGTAGAGTTCTTTCGCTCCCTTGTTAACGTTGTTTTGCTGCACGTATGGTCGATACTTCTCTTCGATAAATGAGGCCAGCGTCGTCGTCGTGTCCGTTACGTTATAGCTATGATCGAAAGACGCTTTGATGATCTGCCGCTCAGCCAACTCAGCTTCTTGTTTGGTTTTCGCCTCGGGCACACTCTGATGAATGACTTTCCCTTTTAGCCTCTTGTAGATCCACCATCGAGCTTTTGAGTAGTCGGGATGGGAAGATGAGACTCGCTTACCGTTGTATCTTTTGTAAACAGACATATCAATACGAGAAAGATTTGCGTTGGCCCGTAATCGAAGCACGTAAACAACGCCTCTCGCGTAGCCTTTCGCAAGTTCTATTCCGCTGACTGTCAGCCGCTTATTTACTGGGAATTGGGATGAAAAGGGTGGAATTTGGAACGCTGGAACATCAGTTGGTTTTTCCTCGCACCGTGGTTGGTGCGTCCGTTCAACAGAATGCCCCTAATTAACGGCGCAGAAAGTTGGTTGCAAAATGGAGGCGCTTTTTCTGACGGGTGGTAGTTCGTAAATATGGCAATTATGGGACTTAGCAACCCGCCCTCTCGTGGCTGTAGGGAAACAACGAAAAATGGGACTCTCGAAATTCTTCGAAAGCCCCATGTTTATTGGTCGGGACGGCGAGATTTGAACTCACGACCTCTCGCACCCCAACCAACCTGAGGGCGAATCATAAGTTCTCAAAATTGCTCAAAACGCCGTAGAAATGGGCATTTTGCATGCAAATCACAACGTATGAGTAGGTATGCTTCGGCAAAACTGCAACCATCTTGCAACCAACTTCCCCATACTATCCACTTTTGAAATGTCGATAAGATGTGCCGTGTGAGAGCAACAAAATAACACACTTATGTCGAAAATAACCACTAATCGTACTTCTTGGTGTTTTATGACATTTATGAGAAACACATGTCACATAACACCAGCACATCTTGGTTGTTCGGGCTCGTTAACAAGCCGTACAGGCAGTAATATTTCTGACCAGGGCCTTTAATAAAATTCCGCAAATCCCCCTTCTAGAGACGACAGTCTAGGCTCCAGATTATAATCGCGTCTACCTCGCGGCGGAAGGCTTATAGGAGGTTCGCGTTTGGGGGCGGGTTTTGGCACGATAACTGGCGAAAAAGAGGCGGTTCGGTCTCTTGCCAGCAAAACCAGCAGGAAACCTCAAATGGGCCGGGTGTTAGTGAATCAGCCAGTGAGCCTCAGAGACTAAGCACACCCCGCCGTGCTTTTTCAAAATGGGACGAACAGATTCGACGATGAGACTGACGCTTTCGCTTGGGCAAGCAGTCACCACATAAGAGTTGGCGAAAACGCCGGTTAATTCGTCGCCGTCCCGTAGACCGCGCTCGCCCTTACCTGTCGCGTCTTTGATGACCGTGTAACCCGACACGCCGGCGTCTTCGAGGAGTTTTAGCACCTTCGGCACTGCAAGTTCGTCGACGATGATCTCAATTTTTTTGACCGGTATCATACCTATTAGCTCCAGAGTCGATTGATAACAGCCAGGTAAAGCGGCATCCCGGCGATGATGTTAAACGGAAACGTAATGGCGAGCGACATCGGGACATAGAGGCTCGGATTAGCTTCTGGGATCGAGAGTCGCATCGCCGCGGGAACAGCGATATACGACGCGCTGGCGCACAGGATCGTAAAGAGAAATGCGTCGCCTTGCGATAATCCTAAGGCGTACGCGAGCGGAATCGCAACCGCTGCATTCACGACGGGGAGCAGAACCGCAAACGCGGTCAAAAACACGCCGGCCCGTTTCAAATCTCCCAATCGCTTCGCCGCCACGATGCCCATATCGAGGAGAAAGAAGCACAAGACACCGGTAAAGATATCGCTCGTAAAAGGCTTTAAGGCTTTTGCTCCCGCTTCGCCCGATAGTAGACCGATCAATAAACTACCCATGATCAGGAAAACCGATCCATTGAAAAATGCGTCGCGCCAGAGTTCGCTCCATGCAAAGTTTACTCCGCGGCTCTCAGCGGAGCGAAGTCGATATAGCAA
>JBEBGA010000310.1:0-3724 GCA_040081695.1 Pyrinomonadaceae bacterium | reverse complement strand
GACCTGAGTTGACAGGTTTTGCCGCTCGATCATCGGGCTAGACGCGGCTCCGCGTAAGGTAATGCTAATTTCCTGCGGCTTGCCGCCATCGGCTTTCATTTTCCAAATGCGGAAATTTCGCTCAAAGACGATCTCCTGCCCGTCGTATGACAGGCTTGGCCACAGCACGCGTCCGTCGGTGAAATTAGTGACCTGCTTTGCCTGACCGCCGCGCGGCATCGACCAGATATTTTGCGGGCCCGTCCGGTCGGAGACAAAGTAGATCCGCGAGCCGTCAGCAGTCGCCATCGGCCACATTTGCTTGGCACCCCGTTGCGTAAGCTGCGAATATGTGTCGCCCGACTTTTGCCATAATTCACTCTCGTCGAGATGGCTATGTCCGCGTCGCCACCATTGACCGGCGGAATTGCCACGTGCCGCAAAAATTATGGAACCGTCCGCAAGCGGCGTCGATTGAAACTCGGTCGTATATCTATCCGAGCTAACCTGCATCGCCGTGCCCCCCGTGACCGGGATTCGATAAATGTCGTTCATACCGGCAATATCGCGGCTGCTTGAGAAAAAATAGATCCATCTGCCGTCACGCGACCAGGCGTCGATCTGATCGTTCGCGTCGTCAAACGTCAGCCGCCTAAGGTTACCCGTTTCGATTTCAAGTAAGTAAATATCTCCGTTCCCGGTGCGGTTTGACCCAAACGCCAGCCAGCGTCCGTCCGGCGAATAAAGCGGCCGCGATTCATTAGCGGGATGCGAGACCAATAATCTGGCCGCACCGCCCTCCGCCCCGACGGTCCAGATATCACCGCCCGAGACGAACGCGATCTCTTTGCGGTCAGGCGACAGCGAGGGTTCGGTCAGATAATTTGTCTGTGCGGCAGATGCGACAGCAAACAAAAAAACGAGGACGATAGACAACAAAGCTTTAGTATTCATAAGGTTAATTATTGAGCTTACTACGCAAAAACCCGGAAATTTGTTTTTGGTGCGAATACAGAAATTGTACGGTTGCTGATGGTGCGAATCAATCGGATAATTGAAAGAGACTATGCAATATGGCCTGATAGCCGGAAACGGCAATTTTCCTTTTCTCGTAATTGACGGCGCCCGGCGGGCCGGCGTTTCGCTTGTCGTGGTCGCGATCAAAGAAGAGACCGATGCGTCGATCGAGGACGCAACGGATAATGTCACCTGGGTCGGCATCGGCCAGCTTGGTAAGATGCTATCTGCCTTTAAGGACCGCGATGTCGAAAAGGTGGTCATGGCCGGACACGTCAAGCACGTTCAACTATTTTCGAGTGCAATGCCAGATATGCGCATGGTCAAGATGTTGTGGAATCTTCCCCGACGAAATACGGACGCCCTCATTGGCGGCATCGCCAACGAACTCGCTAAAGAAGGCATCGAGCTGATCGATTCTACATATTTTATACCGGAAATGCTCGCACCGGACGGTCTGCTAACCAAGCGAAAACCGACCGACTTGGAGATCGAAAACATTGAGTACGGGCTGCATATCACGGCAGAAACCGCCCGGCTCGATCTCGGCCAGACGGTTGTTGTGCGTGGCAAGGCGTGCGTTGCGATCGAGGCAATGGAGGGCACGGACGAAACCATCAAACGAGCCGGGGAGCTGGCAAATGGCAAGCTGACCGTCGTCAAAGTCGCCAAGCCCGATCAAGATATGCGGTTTGATGTGCCCGTTGTCGGGGTTTCAACAATAGAGACGATGATCATCGCGGGGGCGACGTGTCTGTCGATCACATCGGGTAAGACGCTGATATTTGACCGCGACGAGATGCTAGCTCTTGCCAATAAAAACAAGATCGCAATAGTTGGAACTTCTGCAAATTAGAAATTTCAGATCTGAAATTTGATATCTTTCCGACGAAACAATTTACTTAAAAAGGCCGTAAAACTAAAAAGCATTACAACATCTTAATTTTCTGGAGAAAAAATGAAACGAAATATTTTTGCATATCTGCTGATCGCTGCGTTTGTGGTGCAATCGGCATTTGGACAGGCTGCCGCACCTGCGATCAAGATCTCGTCAGACGAGAAAAAGGTCGCTGAGGGCGTCACCGCCAAACAGTTGAGCGACTATCTGTATTTTGTCGCATCGGACGAAATGGAGGGCCGCGACACGCCCTCACGCGGCCTAGACACAACCGCGAAGTTTATCGGCATGAACCTGTCGCGTTGGGGATTCAAACCGGCTGGCGACGACGGCACTTTTTACCAAAAGATGGCGCTCAAACGTGACGTCATCGACCCTGCAGCAACATCTGTTGAGATCGGCGGACAGAAATATTCGTACGGCGACGATATCGTCCGTGCGTCGGGCACCGCAACCGGTAAGATGACAGCAAAGATCGTTTTTGCCGGCAACGGTTGGATGGTCAAATCCAAGAATATTAATCCGTACGCCGGACTAGATGTTAAGGGCAAGATCATCGCCGTCTTTGGCGAAGGCCCGATGGGCGGCCGCAATCTCGTGCCGATGCCTGCCGGTATCACACAGGCCGATCTAACAGGAACACGCGGAAAAGATTGGGCGGATGCCACGACCTATGCCCGTGAAAACGGTGCGGCGGGCGTCATGGTGCTCTCGTCAAAATTCCTTGCGGCAAACTGGGGAGCCGTCACGCAGATGTTTGGCCGCAGCCGTATGGTTGTCGAAAAACTGGCGGCACCACAGGCAAATCCTCAGGCTGGACCGGCACCGACCGTATTCTTAGCGTCGGAAAAGCTTGCGAACGCTGTATTTGCAGGCGAAGCAGGAAACCCGCTCACGGGTTACTCCACACCATTCGAACTCACAAAAGATTTTAATTTCAGCATTGGCACAAAATCCGAGACTGCCTGGACGCAAAACGTCGTCGCCATTTGGGAAGGCAGCGATCCCGTCCTAAAGAAAGAAATGGTCGCCATTGGTGCCCACTACGACCACGTCGGTATCAACCCGAACGCTCCGGGACCGGACAAGATCTTTAACGGAGCCGACGACGACGGATCGGGCACGGTTGCTGTGCTGTCGATCGCCGAGGCTCTCGCTAAAGCTCCGAAACGTCCAAAACGCTCGATACTTTTCGTGTGGCATTGCGGCGAAGAAAAAGGGCTGTGGGGTAGCGAATATTTCAACAAATTCCCCACCGTCGATATCAAACAGGTCATCGCACAGCTCAATATCGATATGATCGGCCGCAGCCGTAAGGCGGGCAATACGGAACCGCGTGATAAAGATCTGACGGACGAAAATACGATCTATGTCATTGGTAAGGACATGATGAGTTCGACGCTGGGTGCCGTTGTCGATGGCGCAAACAAGGGCTACCTCAACATGAAATATGACACCCGCTATGACGATCCTAAGGACACGAACAGGTTCTTTTTCCGTTCGGACCACTTTAACTACGCGGTCAACGGCATCCCGATCGCGTTTTGGTTCGACGGCGTCCACGTCGATTATCACGGTGCAGGCGACCACGCCGACAAGATCGACTACGTTCGTATGGAAAAAGTCACACGTACGATCATGCTGACTATGCTAAAGCTGGCCGACCTCAAGGAACGGCCAAAGGTTGATAAGCAGTTACCGCCGGAGCTTTCACAAAGGTAGTTTGAATGCAGAAGCCCGCACGAAGTAAGGGCGTAACATCCAAGTTGAGTGTTACGCCCTTACTAACGTGCGGGCTTCTGCATTTTGTTATTTTGAGAGTTCAAGGAT
>JBEBGA010000309.1:0-3729 GCA_040081695.1 Pyrinomonadaceae bacterium | reverse complement strand
GAGCCGCCGCAATATTCGCACCGACCGGCCCGACCCAGATGCTGTTTGACGCAGCTCCGCTGCCGGTCGAAAACCAAGAGCGGTCCGCCGGGCTGCTCGTCACCAGCGACAGTAGTACAAGCAAACCCAACGCCGCAACGATGATCGCGACGACATCATTCCAGATCGAATGCTTTGGAGCCTTGCCGCTTTTATTTTTGAGCAAAGTGGTGCCATCGGCGAGACAAAAATTAATGTCGTCGTCTTTATAGACTTCATTACATGTCGGACACGTTTTCATTGTTAACGATTGTAAATTGTTAATTGGTGAATTGTTAATTGGTACAGAAAGTCCGTTTTTACCAATTTACAATCAGCCAATTTACAATTGACAATTAATTCGCTGCGGGTTGGCCTCCGCCTTTTTTATACATCAAATACTCTTGAATAAACTCATCGATCTCACCGTCCAGCACAGCGTCGACATCTGACGTCTCATGTTTGGTTCGTGTGTCTTTGACCAGCCGGTACGGGTGCAAGACGTAGTTGCGGATCTGCGAACCGAACGAAATGTCCTGTTTTGTGGCCTCAAGCTCGGCGGCACCGGCTAGGCGTTTTTCGAGTTCGAGCTCGTATAGTTTAGACCGCAGCACGTTCATCGCAACCGTTTTATTTTGCAGCTGCGACCGCTGATTCTGACAAGTTACCACAGTATTGGTCGGAATATGCGTAATTCTCACCGCCGAATCGGTAACATTTACATGCTGGCCGCCCGCACCCGACGAGCGGTATGTGTCGATGCGCAGGTCTTTGTCCTCGATATTGACCTCGATCGTCTCGTCGATCTCGGGCGAGACGAACATGGACGCAAAGCTGGTTTCGCGGCTGCCGCCCGAATTGAACGGCGAAATGCGAACCAGACGATGCACGCCAGCCTCGGCCGCGAGCAAACCATAAGCGTAATCGCCTTCGATGCGAAAAGTGGCAGATTTCAGACCGGCTTCGCTTCCCGATTGTTCATCAAGTATCTCCGCCTTAAACCCGCGTTTCTCGGCCCAACGCAGATACATCCGCAACAGCATCTGAGCAAAATCCTGTGCGTCGGTGCCGCCCGCACCCGACTGGATCGAGCAGATCGCGTTGTTGGCGTCGGTCTCGCCCGAGAGCAGCGACTGGACCTCTGCATCGGCGACCTGTTTTTCAAGACTGTTGATGAGCTTATTGAGTTCGATCGCCGAATCCGGATCCTCGGCCGCGAATTCGAACAATACCTCCGCATCCGAAACGCCCGTCTCAAAAGCTTTTTGCTGATTGAGAGCCCGCTCGATCCGGCTGCGCATCTGCACGACCTTTTGCGCCGATTCCTGATCGTCCCAAAAACCGGGTTCCGAAATGAGTTTTTCCGAATCGTCGAGTTCTAACTGTTTGGCAGGCGCGTCAAAGATACCTCCCAAGTTGGGTAACTTTTTCTTTGATCGAGTCGAATTTTGTTTGAAGTTCTGTGAGTTCCATTGGAGATATTTTACAGCATTGCCGTTGGCTTCAGCCAACGGTATAGGTTAGCGAGGAAGTTTGGGCTTAAGCCCAATTTCTATCCTGTCCACTTCCGTTGGCTAAAGCCAACGGCAATCGGTCAGGCGGTTTGTTTCTTCCTTTTGCTAATACCGACAAGAACAAAGGTTACCACCGTACACAGCCACGCGAACCAGTCTCCATATTTTACATAAAATGTCTGCGAGCCGTCGGATTTTGAGACGGACCAGACGCGGGTCGCTTCTTGGTACGTCGGAGCTGCGTCGAGGACTTGGCCATTTTCGGTTATATAGGCGGTGACGCCGACGTTTGTTACGCGTAATACGGGGCGGTTTGTTTCGACCGCACGGAAAACAGCATTTGCGAGATGCTGACGCAGAACGGGCGTCGGGCCGAGATAGCCGTCGTTGGTCATTTCGATCAGCACGTCGGCACCGTTCCTTACGTATTCGCGGGAAAGCTGGCCAAAGTGCGATTCGAAACAGATCATCACGCCCGCTTCGGCATCGCCAACCGGCAAGATGTCGTATTCGCGGCCGTATGAAAAATTGCCGACAAAACCCGGCACGATACGGTCGAGCGGCGACGGCACGGCTTCGCCAAACGGCAGCAGGAAAATCTTGTCGTACTGCGCCGCCTCGTGGCCGTCCGGCCCGACCATAACCGCCGAGTTAAAATATTTACCATTCGTCGCGTCGGGCTCAGCCGAGTTAAACAAAACACTTACATTATTACGCCGCGCAAAATCCCCGATAAACTGCTGAAACTCACGGTCGTCGTTGTACATAAAGTTCATCGGCGACTCGGGGAGAATTACAAGCGTTGGTTGTTCGTTGTTCGTTGTTCGTAGCTTTTTAATTTCCGTCTCGGCAAGGTCGAATTGGTACTGACGGAGTTGCTCGAGTTTTGTGTAGTCGACACCCGACATCGGCACGTTGGGTTGAATTGCGATAATAGAAGATTGTCCCGGCCTCAATGCATTAGATTCGTCGATTCGCAAAAAGGTCAATATAGCGAAAGCCGCAAATGCGAGCAGAAAAAACCATCCGATAAGGAGAGCTTGATATTTGGTTTGCAGTTTTATCTGACGGCAAAAGGAAGGAGTCAACGCGATGACCGAGTTGATAAGGACTGTTACCCCACCGACCAGATAAACGCCTCCCCCGGCTGCGAAAGAAAGGAAAGGCCCCCCGGACCCCATCGAATATCCGATCGCATTCCAGTTATTCCCGGTTAACCAATATCGTAAAAATTCTGTCGCAGTCCAGATCAAAAAGGCATCGCCGTACGCATTCTCTCCTTTCCTTCTAAGCTGCAATGACAGTACCGCAGCGAATATTCCGGGAAATATGCCCACTGCCAAACTTACGACCAGCATCAGGAAATACGCCAGCGGCCATGGGAATGCGGCGTAGTGGATCGGGGCGTAGGTCAGCCACCAGCACGTGCCGAAAAAAAACGCGGTGCCAAAGATCCAGCCGATCGTGAAACACGCCGCGATGCTGTCCTTTTGCCGCTCGACCGCCCACATCAACGGCACGAGTGCGAACCAGGCGAGAAACCAGAATTCAAAATCGGGAAACGCGAGTATCAGCATCCCCGCCGCGAGCAATGCGAGCACGGCGTTTTGCCACGCGGGTAATATCTTTTTGACCAAGCCAAACGCCATCCGAATATTCTAACAGGAATTTCGTCCTGGGTTGGCTTGGTTTGAGATGGCTTTTTCGAATGTTTATTTGAGACAGAGGGTAAAAAACAGCTAAAAGCTATTAGCTGAAAGCTATCAGCTGTTTTTTAACTCTTTGCCCAAGTCCTGAAATACAAGTTTCAACCAATTTGACCGCCAAATCGGTCAAAACGACAAAATACGTCATTGTTTTGTGACAGATTCTGTCAGTTGGCATAAATTCGATCAGGGCTCAGGTCATAATGCCCGAAAGCGTTGATATGAGGTGCGTCGAAACCATTCAGAATGAATGAGATCACGCCATTATCGTTAAAACTCAATAAAATACTGTTTAAAAGAGGAAAGTCCGGCCTGTTAGGACCGGACTCTAAAGGAAGGACAACTGGAGGAACGCTCGGAAGGTGTAAGAGCACAGTGGCGTACCGCGCTCAGAGTAGTGGTGGCGGCGGGGTCTTGATCAAACTGCGTCAAGCTAGCCACTGCTTAGTAAGCACGTAGCGTGCCACAGAAACAGTGATGAGTGAAAAGTG
>JBEBGA010000308.1:0-3736 GCA_040081695.1 Pyrinomonadaceae bacterium | reverse complement strand
ACTTTGTATCGCTCGTCCAAGGCCAGTTTGGCGGAGCCGCTCCGATGACCTATAACGCACTACCGCTCGAGACGCGGCTTGCCCGTACCAGGATCAGTTATCCGGGCGGACGCAGCAGATACGGCGACGAATAACACTAAATAAGTTCGACCATTTTCAAAGGGAGCATTTCAAATGCTTCCTTTTTTCTTTTAGGCACTCGTGAGATAATTTCGGCTTGACGCGATGAGCGATAACCCCGAAACTCAACCTACATCTGAGGAGCCCGAAGAACTGGCCGACCCGTCGTCCGACGATACACCTACCGCATCACAACCGAAACAAGCGAGCGTAGCCCGTTCAGCGGGCATCGTTTCGATCGCCGTAATGTTTTCGCGCGTTTTGGGGCTGGTGCGCGAGACGATATTTGCCCGCTATTTTGGCGCGGGATTTCTCTACGACGCATTCATCGTCGGATTTCGCATCCCAAACCTGCTACGCGATCTGTTTGCCGAGGGTGCCCTTTCATCCGCCTTTGTCAAAGTCTTTACCGACTATCAGATAAAGAACAGCGAAAAAGAGGCGTGGCGGCTTGCAAGCCTGATATTTAATGGACTTGCCGTAGTTCTCAGCGTCGTCTGCATTGCCGGGATCTTTCTTTCGCCCGTCTTCGTCAAGCTGATCACCTACAACTACCTGGGCGATCCAAATCATTACTATCCGCCGGAAAAAGCTGCGCTTGCGACCGTATTGATGCAGATAATGTTCCCTTTCATCCTGCTGGTGGCACTCGCCGCCCTCGCGATGGGCGTGCTCAATACCAAGGGGCGATTCGGTATACCGGCATCGGCATCGACGGCGTTTAATATCACCTCGATGATATTCGGGCTCGGGCTCGCGTACTGGCTCGCGGGAGGTGCTTGGGAAAGATCGATCGATAAGATCGCGGCGCCGTCCGACGCTGCTCAATGGGCGATCATCGGCATGTCGATCGGCACGCTGCTCGGCGGTGCGGCGCAGTTATTGATCCAGGTTCCGTCTCTGTTCAAGGTCGGTTTCAGATTCTCTTTTAACCTCAGTTTTCGTGACGAAGGCGTCCGCCGCGTGATGCGTCTGATGGGCCCGGCGATCATCGGAACAGGTGCGATCCAGATCAAAGTGCTGGTCGATACCATCGTCGCCTCGGGCATCGATGGGGGAGCGTCGTGGCTCAATTATGCGTTTCGGCTGATGCAGTTTCCGATCGGTGTTTTTGGCGTGGCTATCGGCACTGCTGCCATCCCGACGCTCTCAAGGCTTGCTTCTGAGGACAACATAGGTAAGTTTCGATCGACCATGACCGACGCCCTCAAACTCGTGCTGCTGCTTGCGATCCCGTCAGCATGCGGGTTGATCGTGCTCGGCGATCCGATCATCAGTCTTATATATCAACGCGGCGAATTTGATGCTTTTGACACAAATATGACATCTTGGGCGTTGACGGCATATTCGGTCGGGCTTGCCGCATACGCGGCGATCAAGGTGGTATCGCCCGCCTTTTATGCCCTCGACGACGCTAAGACGCCGATGTATATCAGCCTCGCGTCGATCCTCGTCCACGTTCCGACGAGTTTTGGTATGATGCAGCTATTGTCGCACGTCGGTGTCACACCTGAGCGGCCAAACGGATTTGGCCATGCTGGCGTAGCACTGGCTACCTCGATGGTGGCTACGGTCAATCTGATCGCACTAATGTGGTATATGCGGCGTAAGATCGATCGCGTGGACGGACGTGATATTGTGACGGCGGTAATAAAAATATCGGTCGCCTCTGCGGCGATGTCAGCTGTCGCGTATGGCAGCTATTATTGGCTGACCCATTACTTCGTCGACGATAAAAACTTTTGGATCCGCTTTGCCGAAGCATTTGTTCCGATGACACTTGCCGGGATAACTTTCTTGATCGCGGCAAAACTGCTGCGTGTTACGGAACTCGAAAAAATGTTCGGGATGGTTAGACGAAAACTTGCGAGGTAATTATGCCTACAATACTAGATTTCAAAGGCACGACGCCAAAGATCCACGATTCTGTTTATCTAGCCAACGATGTTTTTGTGATCGGCGACGTCGAGATCGCTGAGGACGCTAATGTGTGGTTTGGCTCGGTCATTCGCGGCGATGTCAGCTACATTCGCATTGGGGCGAGGACCAATATTCAGGACATGACGATGATACACGTCAGCTCAGATTTTGGCCCGACGACCATCGCCGAAGAAGTAACCGTCGGCCACCGCGTCACTTTGCACGGCTGTCACGTCGAGCGAAAATGTCTGATCGGTATGGGTGCGACTGTGATGGACCACGCCCGTATTGGCGAACAAACAGTGATCGGCGCGGGTTCGCTCGTTTCGCCGGGAACAATTATACCGCCGCGCGTACTCGCTCTCGGTTCGCCCGCAAAAGTAAAACGCGACCTGACTGATGAAGAGATCGCCTATCTCGACACATCTTGGCAAAACTACGTCGAACTGATGGAGCACTACAAATGACCTGACAGACCCGCTAAATGAAAAGAGCGCTTAAATGGATATTTCTGGCGATACTGGTCATCATTGTGCTGGCACAGATCCCGTTTATCTATAGGCGGATCCAGACCGGACAGCTTGCCGACAAACTTCGTGCTGAACAAACAGCAGAGCCGAAACCCCGAACGGACGGCTTTGACGAATACAAAGGGGTCATCCACGTTCACACTGCTGTGGGCCGCCACAGCACCGGTGGCTTTGACGAACTGACGGCCGCAGCAACCTCAAACGACCTGGATTTTGTCGTAATGACCGAGCATGTTTCTACTAACTACAACACTGCTGCACTCACACTTAGTGGCTTTCATGGAAAGACATTGTTTGTTGGCGGTAACGAGGGTGGCACGGCTGACGACGACCGCATGCTGATCGTTCCGGGAGGCGACGATGTCAGTGGCCTCAGATCACTACCGACTCAATCAGCATTTGAAAAAACTCACGCCGAAAACCGGCTCGTCTTTGTAGCGTATCCAGACAGATACAAGACATGGGAGGCCGACTTTGACGGTGTCGAAGTATTTAGCCTCGCGACCAATATCAAACAGACCAGGCCATTACCATTTTTAGTAGATGCGATGTGGTCGTTTCCCGCATACCCAGAATTAACCCTTTCCCGATATTTCAAACGCCCCGACAATAATCTGGGCAAATACGACGAGGTTGCTGCGAATAGGCGGATCTCGCTCTTCGCCGGTATCTGTGCCCATTCAAACATTGGTTATCACCTGTTTGGTGACGATGTTGGAAACAAGCCGATCGGCTTTAAGATCGATCCGTACGCGATGGTTTTTCGGCTCGTCCGGCTTCACCTGTTAACAAAAAAAGGTGAGCCGCTGACCCGCGAAAGCCTCGTCGAGACCTTTAAAAAGGGCAATTTCTTTACCGGTTTTGACGTGATCGGCGACAGCTCTGGCTTTAGCTTTACCGCCGCCGATGGCGATGCGGTAAAGACCATGGGCGATGATGTCACATTGTCGCCGCAGACGAAATTGACGGCGCTGGCTCCGCAACCTGCACGATTTGTGGTGTTTAAGAACGGTGAAAAGTTTTACGAGCAAGCCGACTCTACGGAGATCGCAGTCAACGTCGCCGAACGTGCCGCTTACCGCGTCGAGGTCTATCGCGATGCTCTCGGTAGCCCCTACGACAAAATGCCCTGGATAATTTCGAACCCGATCTACGTACGATAACCG